>JBCCHV010000087.1 GCA_039028635.1 Acidobacteriota bacterium | reverse complement strand
GCTTTGCCCTGTCCTCCGATTTGCCCAGTGAAATCAGGCTATTTCGCTTTTGATGGTGTCTCTGAAATCGGCGTTGTCACATTTCTGTAACACCAACTTTTGTCCAGGAGAAGAAATTTACGCGCAAATATTTTAAAATAAAAGAAGATAATGTGTTTACAGGAACATCTAACCATTTGCCCCGGTGAGCGGCCCATGGTCTTTGGTGCGGCCCTCGGCCCTCCGAGGACCCTCGCTTGGCGTTTTCAAGGAGGCTGTCAGCTCGATGATTCCGGAACCGCAGGGCTTCCCGACCCGTCACCGCGAGCTCTTCGCAGAGGCTCGCGAATTCATCGCCCAGTTCTTCGAGGAGGTGGAGCCGGAGGGTGATCTCGACTATCGCTTGGTGGATGTCGGCCAGGAGATTCTCGAGACCGGCACCTACACCCAGACCAGCGCCGAGCTGCTGTTCGGCGCCCGTGTGGCTTGGCGCAACAGCACCCGCTGTGTCGGTCGTCACTACTGGAAAGCCCTCGATCTGATCGATGCCCGGGACCTGTCAGAGCCGCAGGAAATGTTCGAGGCCATCGTCGACTACCTTCGGACCTCGACCAACAAGGGCAAGATCCGGTCCAACATCCTGGTGTTCCCTCAGACTCCGGCGGGGGAGCCGGGTATCCGCATCTGGAATGATCAGCTGATCCGCTATGCCGGCTATCGCCGCAAGGGTGGCGAGGTGCTGGGCGATTCCTCCCAGGTGGAGATCACGGAGGCCATCCAGGGCCTCGGCTGGACCGGCGGCGAGGGGACGGCCTTCGACCTGCTGCCGATCGTGATCGAGGTGCCGGGCAAGGACCCCGAATGGTTCGAGCTGCCCGCCGACGCGGTGCTCGAGGTGGTGATCGAGCATCCGGACTACCCGGCCTTCGGCGAGCGCGGCTATCGCTGGCACGCCGTGCCTTCGATCTCGAATATGAGGCTCGAAGCCGGAGGGCTTTCCTACACCGCCGCACCCTTCAATGGCTGGTACATGGGAAGTGAGATCGGCGCCCGCAACCTGGCCGACGAGCAGCGCTACAACTTGCTGCCGGTGATGGCCGAGGTGATGGGCCTCGAGACCCGTCGGGAGAGCAGCCTGTGGCGCGACCGCGCCATGGTCGAGCTCAACGTCGCCGTGCTGCACTCCTTCGAGAAGGCCGGGGTCAAGATCGTCGACCATCAGACCTGCACTCGCCACTTCGTCCGCTTCGAAGAGCGCGAGGCCGAGGCCAACCGGGAGGTGCTGGGCGACTGGGAGTGGCTGGTGCCGCCGGTGTCTGGCTCGGCGACGCCGGTTTTCCACCGCAAGTACGAGAACCGCGACATCAAGCCCAACTACTTCTACCAAGGCAAGCCCGAGGGCATGGGGGGCGGTCGCTGCCCGTTCACCGGCGCGACGGCCGACGATTAGAAGACAAGCGCCCGCCCTCCGGCCGGAGGGCGCGCGGCAGTGCCGCTGCTACGGCACCGCCGCTACTGCACCGCTGCCGTCCAGGCGGCGGTGTTGCCGCTTTCGAAGCCGTCCGCGAACAGCACGCCGGTGGCGATTCCGGTGACCACCAGGGCGACGGAGCGGGCCGGCATGACCACCGTCAGACGGTCGCCGCTGACGGGTACGGTGCCGTCCGGCGCCAGGGAGTCCGAGCTGCTGAAACGGTAGACCGCGGCGGTGGCACCGGTCAGGGGCTCTGCGACCTCGATCTCGGCCTCGAGATCGCCGGTGGCGCGATTGATCAGAACCAGCCAGAGCTCGCCGCCGGGGCCGGCGATGGCGTAGGTCCCGAGGTCGTCCGGGCGATCGGAGCGGGCGCGCACGCTGTCGCCGTCGACGCGTGCGCCGGCGCCGTCGTAGTTGAGGAACAGCTCGAAGGCATCTTCGACGCGACTGTCGGCTTCCGGTGCCACCCAGCGAGCCGCGACATCGACCCCTTCCCGGCCGAACAGAGCGAGGGCCTCGGCGTGGGCCAGGGCACTGCTGGCGCCGTCGTCCGAGCCCCAGCGGTACTCGGTGAAGGCGAGGCCGACGCCGGGGCAGCGCTGATCGATCCACGAGCGCAGCCGGGGGATGAGGTAGATCGGCTGATTGATCCAAGATTCGGAAACATAGGTCGGATCCCACAGCTCGCGCACCGACCGCAGGCGGCGGGCGGCAGTGTCCGGGTCCTCCCCCGGGCCGTCCAGGCCGGCAATGCCGTCCTGGGGATAGACGTGGATGTCGAGGTAGTCGATCGGGCGTCGGCCGTTGGCCGTCTCTTCGGCGCAGACCTGCTGCAGGTACCACTCGAGCAGCGGCAGATTGCCGTGGCTCTGGCGGTCCGGGCCGTCGGTGCAGCTACCGTTGGGAAAGGCGGCGTCGGAGGCGGAGCTGAAGTAGGCGCACCATCCCCAGACCACCGGGCCGAAGACCTCGGCCGAGGGGTCGGCATCCTTGATCGCCGCCGAGTAGGCCAGGGTGCGACTCCACAGCTCGTCGTAGGTGACCGGATCGGGATGCACGTCGCGATGGGTGGAGTTCCACAGCATCGGCTCGTTGTCGATCGCCCAGTAGCGCACCCCGCCGGCCGCGGCGGTGCCAACCCGCGACACGACGTGGCGCACCCAGTCGCCGATGTAGGACGGCGTCACCGCCTTCGAGGTGTCGGCGGGATCGTTGCCGACGATCTCGCCGTCGGCGGAGCAGAAGCCGCTGGTGTTGACCGCCGGGTTGCAGTCGCCATTGCCGCTGTCGGCGGTACACCAGGGCGGTGGCGAGGCGCCGTAGAAGCGGCATTCGTCACTTTCCTGGGCGCCGTACTTGATCTGCGAGAAGCTCCATTTCTTCTCTCTCGCGTCGAGGGGAACCCAGCCGATGGCCGGCGCCGTCAGCAAGACCTCGGCGCCAGTGGCGAGGGTCTCGTCGACGAAGTTGTCGGAGCTCGAGCCGTGAGGCAGCAGCGCCGGATCGGTCACCGGGTCGGGGATGTTCTGAAAGAAGTAGTCGGAGGCGGTGTTGTGCACCGCCGTCTCCCAGTTGTAGCGGGTCACCGAGTTGCCCCCCCAGCGCCGGAACGGATAGCCGACGAGGGCATTGCGGTCCGGGTCTCCGAAGCTGATGCCGTAGATCCGAGGATCGATGGCGCGGCGATCGGCGCGGGGATCGACGTCGACCGCCACCGGTAGCGGCGGAGGGGGCGGCGAGTCGTCCCGGCGCAGGGCGATCTCGTCGAGAAAGAGGGGCGGCTGGTCGCCGCCGCTGGTGTCCTGGAAGACGACGCCATCGAAGTTGCCGAAGGCGAGGCCGGCGGCGCGCAGGTCGAGGGTCCGGCGCTGCCAGCTGCCGGCCGGCGCCGCCGCGGTGGCGACCTCGCCGATGACGGTGCCGCCGAGCTGCAGCAACAGCCGGAAGCTCTGACCACCGCTGGCGCCACCGTGCACGGCGACCTCGACAGCATCCCAATCGGCGAGATCGAGCAGGCTTTGGGAGTGGAAGAAGACGCCCTCCCAGCTGTCCGCTTCGAAGGCGATCGAGCGATTGCCGGAGGCCACTGGAGACGGGTTGTCGAGGTCGTGGGTCGCCCAGCTCCAGTTGTCGAAGCCGGCGGCGAGGGCGTCGTCGTAAACCGTCAGGTTCTGGCCGTCGAGGCTGCCGGCGGAGAGCAGCAGGGCGATACCGATGAGCGCAAGAGAGCGGATGGGATGCGGTGAGGGAGCGGCCTGCGACAACGTCATGGCGGTTCCAGGTCTCCGTCGAAGGTGAAGCTCCGGCGGTGCGTGCTCGTTGGGGAGAGGGGTGCCGCGGATGACACTTCCAGAGCCAGCGGTGCCGATGCGATGCCGTATGGCAACTTATCGTCAAAAGGCTATCAGAACTTTCGAGCTTGTCCCATATTCCCGATAGTTATGCACTTCTATAAATAGGAACCCGAAAATTTACTGAATGGCCTCGGTGGGCCTCGGCCTGACCGAGAACCCAGGAGGTGCCCCATGCCGAGATGGCTCCCGGCCCGTGTGGTGCTGTTGCCCCTTGCCCTCTTCCTTTTCGTCTTCCCTGCCTGGGGAAGCGGCCTGACGCCGGCGGCCGAGCTCGCCATCGCCGGCGAGCTGGCGGCGGTGAGCGATGCCCTGCCTCGGGATCGGCTGTTGCTGGGGCCGGTCGCCGGCTTGACCACCGCCTGGCACCTCGCGCCGGCGGAGATGGCGGTGCCGCAGGGAGCGACGCTGCGTTTCCTGCGCGCCACCCATCCGAGCGTTCGCGTGGTGTGGCAGGGAGCGCGCGAGATCTATCGCGACGAGCGCTGGTCCCTGGCCGAGGTGCAGCCCGAAAAGGTGGGGCGTCAGCGCGTGCTGGTGGAGTACGTGCTCCCGAACGGCCAGCGGTTGACCGATGGCAGCCTTCTCGAAGTGGTCGAGATCGCGGCGTCGCAGGTCGCCGTGGGGCCGGCCGACGTCGCGCTGGTCGACGAGGCGCCCTACCGTCTGCAGCAGCGGGCGAGCGGGACCTACGGGTTGGCCGCCGAAGCGACCCTGGAGCTGGCGGTGCGGGCTCAGCCGGCGATTTTCGATTCCCTGATCGAGTGGACCGTCGACGGTCGTCCGCGCCTCGAGCTCGGTCCGCGCCTGGAGCTGGCGGCGGGATCGGCTGGCACGCAAACCGTGCGAGCCGGGCCGGCGGGGCGTGATCGCGCCCTCACCTTCGAGCGCTACGAGGTCGTGATCAAGGCCGATCCGGCCAACGCGGGCAACTCGGAGAAGATCTTCTACGCTCTCACCCGACCGGCCGGCTTCGAGCGCCAGGTGCAGTGGAAGGTGACGTCGGAAACGCCGGTCTATCCATCCTCCGGTGTCGGTGGCAAATTCGTCTTCTCGGCGGAGCGGGTAGACGCCGTCTACGAGCTCTGGGCCGATGGCGAAATCTACTCGCCGATTCCGGCCGAGCCGATCACGGAGGGGTTTCTCTCCACCGCCACCGTCGAGCTCACCCTCGATCCCGACGATCCGAGCTGCTCCTCGGGATCGGTGCTGAAGCTGTCGTCGACCGGTCTGGCGCCGGCGATCGTCGAGCGTCCGGCTCCGCCCTACAAGGAAGGCGACGTCTTGACCACCGAGATGACCCAGCTCGAGCTAGGGGTGTTCGACAGCTCCTTCGGCCAGGTCTTAGTGCGCGAGCGCGCCGACCGGGTGTCGAGCGGTACGGTGGAAGTCCAGAAGGTTTTCGACGGCCAGCTCGCCGCCGGCAGTAGCTCCTTCGAGGTCTTCGTCGAGATCGAGCTGCCGGATCTGGGGTTCGCCTTCGATACCGGCGACAAGCCGATCGTGATGGAGAACACCTATGTCACCGAGCTGCCGCCGATCAACGATCCTTACGAGCCCAACATCGGCGAGCCGGTACCGGTTTACACGCGGGATGAGAACGGCAATCTCCAGGTCGGCTGGATCTGTCATTCGTCGCATATCCCGACCAAGCCGGTGCCGCCCTATCCACCGGATACGCCGGACGAGGATTGGTTCGAATCCACCGGTGAGACCACCGTCGCCTTCAGCACCAGCCTGCTGGCGCTCCTCGCTGGGCCCTTCGCCGCCGCCACCTCCGAGCCGATCGATCCTTCCGAGCTCTTCGAGGTCCACATCGATCTCTCGTCCGATGGCCTCCAGCCGGCCGAGGTCTTTCTGCAGCCGGCGCCCTACGAGGCCGGCCAGGTGATTCACACGGAGATGGGGCGGCTCGAGCTCGGCGGTGAGATCGCGGGCCTCGGGCCGGTCATTCTGCGCGAGCGGCCGGATCGCATCTCGCGCGGCCAGATCCTGGTTCACGAGGTCGATGCCGATGGCAAGCTGATCGCCGGCGAGGCCTCCTTCGATCTCTTCTTCGACATCGAGCTGCCGGAGCTCGGGATGACCTTCCACACCGGCTCCGAGGCGGTGCACGTCACCGCCGGCACGATCACCGATCTGCCGCCGGTGGGCGCCCCCTACGAGCACGACGAGGACGACGAGCAAGATATTTTCCTGTTCTCTTACGGCAGCTTCGATCCCGCTGGCGAGCTCTATGCCGGCAATCACTGGCCGACGGAAGAGGTGCCCTGCAGCCGCTGTGCGGTCGATCTCGATATCGACAGCGACAACAACAACGGCGTCGGCCTGCCGGATCGCTCGGCCTTCGAGGACGCCATCGAAGAGAACCCGCCGGGCAAGTACATTGGTCTCAACGACGATGACGACAACGGCGACAACCGCAAGGATCTGACGGTGGAGCCGATTCTGCGCAATCCACCGGAGGACGATCCGGTGTGGATGGTGATGGAGCTGTCTCCCAACACGCCGCCGGACAAGTGGACTCTGACCTATCCCAACCAGGTTCAGGTCTACGACATGGACAACAACCCGCCGAGCATCATTCCGTCGGGAGTGACCTTCCCGGCACCGCTGGTGCCCAACCCTAAGAACGTGGCGGTGGAAGGAGTGCTGCCGAGCAACGCTCTGGGCGATGTCGCCATGACCCTGACCTACGAGTGCACCTACGAGAAGGACGGCTATGCCTTCACCGAAGTGCTCACCGACACGGTGGTGGCGACGGTGATCACGATCGACCTCGATGTCGACAGCGACAACAACCGCACCACCGCCGACTTCGGTCCGCACCGGACCGACGCCGAAGACGATCTCGAGGATCGCAACGACCAGGACGGTCGCTACGTGCCGGTCAACGGTGACGACGACGACAACGATCGCATCGTCGACTGGGCCGATGGCTGGAACCGCGACACCCTGATGTCCCTCGACGACGTCAATCCGCAGGAGAACGACGATGTCCGTATGGTGCTGGAGATTCCGGCGCCGGTGGACATCAACGTCGCCACCGTGCGCTTCACCTACAGCGCCTCGGACCCGGCGGCGATGCCGACGACACCGAATCCGGCGACGCTGACGCCGGCTGCGGGCAACCTGCGAATTTGGAATCAGAAGGGGGCCCCGGCGCGGCGCAAGGAGCGGGTCAACGCCAACGGCAACTACATCCACACCGGCGAGGTCTATCGCGCCACGGAGGTCGGGTTCACTTCGAGTGATCGCGACGTCGACCTCTTCCTCGAGGGCATCCGAGCCAGCACTCCGGACCCGGACCGCATTCTGGTCGAGCTCGACCCGGACGGTCCCGGCCCGGCCGTGTGGGTGGCGCGGGACGCGGTGCGGGTGACCGTCTTCGGTCTCGAGATCACCGACAACTCGGGCACCACGGCGACGGATCACATCCAGGTCGGTCGCTGGGAGGCGTCCTTCCAGGGCACCGCCGCGGCGCCGTCGGTGCGCAACAACTTTGAGGACACGGAGGCCGAGCGCTACTACGTGCGGGTCACCGACCGCGCCGCCGGCGCCGGTCCAACGGCCGACAAGGAGTCCTTCGACCTCAACATCAATCCCAACAACGGTGCGGCTCTCGATCAGGTCAACGCCATGACGCTGACGGCGCAGGGCAACGACGTGCATCGCTCGACGGCGTTCGTTTTGACCATCGCCCGCCAGGCCGACCAAGTGGACGATAACTTCGCGCAGGCACCGGACGTCGATGGCACCGATGACGGCGCTGACGATGTCACGATGTTCGGTCGTGCCGATGGCAAGGTGATGGCGACCTACACCAAGGCGGGATCGACGAGTGGCGCCGTCGTCGACGTCTGTGACAAGAAGCCCAATGACGAGACAAGGACGAACTCGGTTCGCTTCCATCGGCTGCGGGTTGCTGCCGGAGGGGCTGCCGTCGGTGGAGCCACGGTGGTCACCGATGGCCTGAGGACGATGAACGACACGTGGTCGCAGTGCTGCATCCAGTTCGACCAGGGCCTTTCTCAGGTGGTCAATCCGCCGGCGGCCGAGGCATACAACGACACCGGATACGACCACGACGGGAATCCTGCGACGCCGGTCATCGGAGCGGGCAACGGGACCTTTGATTTCACCGACGGAGATGCCGACAATCTCCACGAGGCTGGCGAGCGATCGGAGGGCTTTACGGATGCCAACGGCAACGGGGGTTATGACTTCGGCGTCGATCTGTCGGACGGTCTCGACGAGTTCGATACGGGGGGAGCGCTCGCCCTCTACCCGACCCGTGAGGAGCGTCACTTGATCGACTCCTATGCCGATGGCAACAATGGCAACATCGAGTACTTCATCGTCAACAATTTGGATCAGGGAAGTCGTGGCGAGGCGTTCATTCCATCCATCGCCAGGATGGCGAACAACCTCACGGACATCAACGTGATGATTGTCTATCAGGCGGCTCCCTACAGCGATTTCGTCAACTCGCCTCACGAAGCCGGCCATATTCTTCTCGATGTCGCCGGTCACACCAATCATCTAACGCTGGCCGGGCGGGTCAACCTGATGAAGGGAGCCGGGACCGACTTTGCCGATGCGGTGACCCACTCCAAGCGCTTGACCAATGCCCAGTGCACGACAGCGAGGGGGTGGTGATGATGCTCGCAGATCAAATCCCAGCGATGGCTCCTCGACGTTTCACGAGGTTTGCCGCCCTGGCTCTCGTCGTCTCATGTATCGGGTTCCCGACAGCGGTCGCGGCGCACCTCGCGGGCGGCTCCGAAGTTGGCCTGACGGCGGCTCGGGCCCTCAGCAAGCACCACGCCTCTCTCCGCCAGCGGGTCGCCCTGGTGGTGGCCGAAGGTCGGGTTGCCCTGCCAGAGCTGACGGCGGAGGTCGATGCCGGCCGGGCAGATCGCCTGGTGGTGACCTCCCTCGGCTATCTGGCGACGCCGGCCGATACGGCGATACTCGATCGCCTGCAGAGTTTGGCTTTTCCGCGCACGGGGAACACCGGTCGGCGTGACGCCATCGAGGCGCTGTTGCGAATTGGAGGCGCGGCGATCGACCGCGTCAGCGCTGGCTTGGCCGACGCCGATGTCGATCCGAGAACGGCGTCGGTCGCCTTCGAGCTGCTGTGGCAAGTGCCGGCGAGGGAAGATCTCGAGCTTGCCTTACGGGCGACCGAAGGGATTGCCCGCCAGCATCCGGATTCGCGGATTCGTACCCAGGCCCGGGAGGCCGGCGTGCCGCGACTGCGCTCGGCTTTGATGGTACGCCGCTCGCCGCAGGCGACGGCGAGCCGGGCGCTGCTCGAGAAGCTCCTCTTCCAGCAGGAGTCTGCCTTCGTGACGGTGGCCGGCGGACAGGTGGAGGTGTGGGCCGTCGAGCAACTGGCGCGGCACCACCGCGACGAGGCACCCAGGGCCATTCGCTCCTTCCTGGCAGAGCGTTCCGGCCGCGCCGAAGGGCTCCAAGTGCTGCTGCTGTCGACCCTGCGGGATCTCGAGGTCGAGCTTTCGCCGGACGAGACCAAGCTCCTCGAGAAACACCACGAGATCGACTTCCTGCCCTTGGGGCTCGACGCTTCACCGCAGGCATTGAGCCGGACTTCGCTGGTGGCGGCGCCGGAGCGCTGAGTCGGCCGAGGCCCGCCGGGGTCGGTAGACTCGTTGCATGGTGGGGACAAGGTCTTACTCGAGCGTCGTCCTGATGGTCGCGATCGCAGTCACCGGTTGCGTGGCGGATCGAGAAGACCATCAGGGCCGGGCGCGGTGGGTCGGTTCTCGGTCGGATCCGGGGTCTTCCGCGGAGGGGGAGGCGTTTGTTCGGCCGGCGTTGGGCCAGACGCCGGACGTGACCGCCGATGGCTTCTGGAGCCAGCAGCTCTGGTCGGTTCATGACGATTGGGAACCGGCCTTGGCGGTGGCTCCTGCTGGCTCGCGGGTCTACCAGCTCACCACCCGCTATGGCGCCGCCTTCGGCAAGCCGGATCCGGCGGTGGTGTTTCGCAGCTCCGCCGACAGTGCCGTCGTCTGGGGCGAAGATCGGCTTCTCGAATCGGCGCCGGTCACCCAAAACGATCCCCAGCTCGTCGCCGGGCCCGATGGCCGCCTGGCGGCGGCCTGGATCGAAGGCTTCGAGCCGGGGGTGAAGGTGGCGATTTCGAGTGACCACGGCGTCACCTGGTCGGCTCCCTGGACGATCCTTCGTCCCGGCTTTCCACCGGCCTGGTCGGACAAACCGATCCTGGCCGCGTCGAGCGATGGTCGCCGGGTGTTCGTGGCCTTCAACGCCAGCGATTCCTGGGTGGCTCGCTCGAGCGACTTCGGCGCCACCTTCGACCTGCCCCGCCGAACTTCCGACGACGGCCGCTACTGGTTCCACAACGGCGGGGCCGTGGGGCCCGACGGCGCCATCTGGTTCGCCGCCGTCGACTTCAGCCAGGACTATCTCGGTCCTTCCCACATTCGGCTGATCAGCTCGCGGGATGGTGGCGACTCCTGGCAATCGGCGGTCGTCGACAGCTCGCTGCAGCTACCGCCCTGCGATTGGGATCCCGGCTGCCCCTTCGGCTTTCTCGGGCCGACGGCGGCAGTGGCCGTCGATGGCGCGGGCCGGGTGGTGGTCGCCTATTCGGCGGTGCGCCAGGCCGGCGGGCCGCTACGCCTTTTCGTGCGCTGGCGGAGCGGGACTGGATGGTCGGCACCGGTCGAGGTGGGACCGACCTCCGGGGAGTCCTTCGCTCACGCCACCTTCCCGGCCTTGGCGGCGGGGCCGACGCCGGGGGACTTTCGCCTCGTCTGGCAGGACGCCGCCGCCGGCACCGGCTTCTGGAACACGCGCCTGCGCCGCTCGCGGGATGGCGGCCGAACCTGGGGGCCCGCGGTTCGCCTTTCGGACCGCGGCGATGGCGCCCCGTACAAGGATCCCCGGGGCTACGCCTTTCCCTACGGCGACTACCTGGAGATCGAGGTCGACGCCGCCGGTCGCGAGCACGTCGTCTGGGGCGAGGGCAGCGGTTGGCAGGGGCCGGGAAACGTCTGGTGGACGCGCCGCGATGGTTCTCTCAGCCTCTTCCTCGATGGCTTCGAGAGCGGCGACCTGACCGCCTGGAGCGCGACTCAGTCCCTCGGGAGCGCCGCCAGCCGGTCGCGGTAGGTGGCGGCACGCTCGGGCCGACCCCAATCCGAGTAGAAGGCGATGATCTCCTCGAGGGCCTCGTGCTGCTCGTCCTCGGCGATGGCGGCGAGCGCCTTCAGCAACCACTCCTCGGCCTCTGGCCAGCGCTGTTGAGCGGCGAGCGATAGACCGAGATTGAACTCGACGGCGGCCTCCAGGGTCGGGTGCGTCTCCGACGAGGCGGTGGCCAGGTCGAGGGCGCGGCGGAGCCGCTGCTCGCCGCTGGCCGGTTGCTCCGATTCGATGTCGAGGTAGGCCAAGCGCAGCAGGGTCTGGACGTTGAAGCGGTGCTCGGGGCCGTAGGTCGCGACGGTGACCTCGAGGGCGCGCTCGAAGAGCTGTTGAGCGCCGGCGAGATCGCCCGATGCCTGGCGCAGGTGCGCCAGGCCGCGCAGTGGCGCCATCAGACCGGCATGGTGGCGGCCGTGGGTGGCCTGCAGGATCTCGAGGCAGCGTTGATAGTGATGGGCCGCCTGCGCCAGGTGGTCGGGATCGTCGCCCGGCAGGCGGCGGAGGGCCAAGGCGAGGTCGTTGTGCGCCGCGGCGGCCGATGGATGATCGTTGCCGAAGATGCGCTGCCGCATGGCGAGGGATTCCGTCAGCTTTTCCACCGCCATCGTCGCCTCGCCGAGGTCGCGGTGCAGGTTGCCGAGCTGGGCCAAGGCCTCGGCCCGGTCCGGATGATCGTCCTCGCCGTAAATCGCGGCGATCAACTCGAAGACCCGGTCGTAGGTTTTGCGAGCCTGGGGCCTGTCGCCGGTGCGGCGTTGCGAATGGGCGACGCTCATCAAGGCTCGCAGGGTTGCCGGATGATACTCGCCGTGGTGCTTGACCAGGCTCTCGAAGGCTCGGCGGTAGAGCGGCCGAGCGGCTTGGTGCTCGCCTTGCTTGGCGAGGCTGGCGGCGTGGCGCCGCAGGGTATCCGCCAGATCCGGATGGTCCGGGGCGAGCCGTCCGCGCGCGATCAGGCCATCGAGCAGCTCCTGGGCCCGACGGTGCCAGGCGGCAGCCTGAGTCCAGGTGCGCTCGACGAAATGCGTATGACCGAGAGCGTTGAGGGTGCGGGCGACCTCGAGCTCGTCCGGGGGCTCGGAGTCTTCGAAGTGCTTCAGGGCCGCCGTCAGGTGGTGGCGCGCCGCCTCGAGCTCGCTGAGCTCGGTCTGGATCTGGCCGATCAAGCGGTGGCCACCTGCGACGGCTGCGGGATCGCCCGTCGCGCGTAGCTCGAGCGCTTGCCGAGCGTTGGCGAGGGCTTCCGGGTAAAGGCCGAGGCGGCGATAGATGTCGCCCATGAGCTGGTGCATGTCGGCGCGCAGCTCGGGCTGGTCGCGGAGCTCGCGGCCCAGGCGGCGGGACCCCTGGTCGAGAAGCTGGCGGGCGTCCGGGATCTCGCGACTGCCGGAAGGCGAAGCGATGCCGGCGGCCGGATCGGAGGCCTTGAAGAGATCGGTCAGGAACTTCGCCGTCTGCTGCGCTCGTTCGGCTTCACGGCGCGCCCGATCGCGCTCGTCGGCGAGCCGCAGGGTGTAGAAGAAGCTGAGCCCGACGAGCAGCAGCAGGCCGGCGGCGGCGGTGATGGCGGCCGCAGCATGTCGCCGGAGGAACTTGCCGGTGCGATAGGCGACGCTGTCCGGCCGTGCCGACACCGGCCGGCCGCCGAGGTAGCTCTCGAGATCGGCGATCAGAGCATCGACGGACGGGTAGCGGCGCTCCGGCTCGTGGCGCAGCGCCTTGAGGACGATGTTGTCGAGGTCGCCCTTGAGGCGCCGGCGAAGGCGGGCCGATTGTGCCGGGCCGGGGTGCATCACCGCGGCGCTCGGTCGAGTGGTGGTGCGTCGCTGGTTGCCCTGACCGGCGAAGGGATGGCCGCCGGTGAGCAGCAGGAAGAGCAGAATGCCGAGTTGATAGACGTCCGTGGCGGTGGTCACCGGCAGTCCCTCGAGCTGCTCGGGGCTGGCGTAGAGGGGGGTCATCAAGACCGCCGCGGTGCGGGTGAAATCGTCTCCCGGGCCCAGCTCCGGCTGCAGCAGCTTGGCGATACCGAAGTCGAGAAGCTTGGCCTGTCCGCCGTCGGCGACCAGGATGTTCGAGGGCTTGAGGTCGCGATGTACCACCAGGTTGCGATGCGCCCAGGAAACCGCGCCGGCGACCTCGAGAAAGAGCTCGATGCGCTGTCCGAGGGGCAGATCTCGGGTCTCACAGTAGCGATCGATGGGCTGGCCCGCGATCGCCTCCATCACCAGGTACGGCCGTCCGTCCGGGGTCACCCCGCCGTCGAGGAGCTGGGCGATGTTGGGATGGTCCAGAGCGGCGAGGATGCGGCGCTCGCGGTGAAAGCGGCGCAGCACCGCGTCGCTCTCGATGCCCGCCCGAATCACTTTTACCGCCACCTGGCGGTCGAACAGTCCATCGGCTCGCTCGGCGAGGTAGACCACTGCCATGCCGCCGCGGCCGAGCTCTTCGACGACGCGGTAGGGGCCGAGCTCGTCGCCGACGGCGAGGGGGCCGGCCATTCGGTCGTCGTCGCCGTCCGCCAGGCTGCGCCAGAGGGCGCCAGTGAGGGCGCCGCCGGGAGAGAGTCGCGGCTCCTCGGCGGTGGCCAGGCTCAGCATCTCCTCGAGCTTGGCCCGCAGGGCGTCGTCGTCACCGCAGTGCTCGGCGAGAAAGGCCGGGCGCTCTGCCGGCGGGCGCGCGAGGGCCTCACTCAGCAGGCGATCGAGCAGGGTCCAGCGTTCCGAGTCGGTGGGTGGCATACGTAGAGGATTCTACGCAGCCGGAGGAGAGATCCCGCCAGCCGGGCGGAGCGTCGCACCGGGCCGGAGCGTCAGTCGCGGTCTTCGGCGGTCAGTCGGTCGATGGCCTCGGTGGCCGTCTTGGCGTAGCTCTCGGACTCCAGGCGCTGGGCCAGGTCGCGGGCCTTGGTGAAGGCCGCCAGGGCCGAGGACCGATCCTGCAGGGCTTCGTGCAGCCGACCGAGGTTGAGGGTGACGCGAAGCTCGCCGGCGGGCGAGGGTAGCTGCCGCGCGATCTCCAGAGCCTGCTCGAGGGGCTCGCGGGCCTCGGCGGGACGATCCGCTGCGATCAGGGCTCGGCCGAGCATGTTGTAGGCGAACATGCTGGCGTCCCGGCTGTTGGCCTTCAGCCGATACTCGAGAGACTTCTGAAAATGGGGAAGCGCGCCCTCGAGGTCTTCCGAGACGTAGAGCACGAAGCCGAGGTGACGGTGGTAGTCGCCGAGGAACAGCGGCCGCTCCGGGCCTCGCTTCGACACCGTCAGCGACTCCTCGATCAGCGTTCTGGCCTTGTCGAGCTCCCGCCGCTGGAAGGCGATCATGCCGAGCCGGTGGGTCGCATCGGTTAGACCGACGGCATCGCCGAGCTCGGCGAAGGCGGTGCGGGCCCGTTCGGCGAGGCGGCTGGCCTGAGGAAACTCGCGCTGCGCCAGCTCGGCGCCGGAGTGGTAGTCGGAGAGGGCGAGATCGAGGGTGGCGCGGCCGCGGCGATCGTCTTCGGCAACCAGGCTTGCAGCCGCCTCGAGAACTGCCAAGGCGTCCTTCGCCGATCGGTCGTTGCGATGCAGGGCGGCTCGCCGTAGGGTGCGAGCGAGCTCGATGTTCAGCTCGAGGGCCACGCCCGGTGACACCTCGGAACAGGCGAGAGCCTCGCGAGCCATCGCCTCGGCCTTGGCCAGGCTGCCGGTGATCCGCTCTTGCCGAACGCGCTCGGGCGCTTGCTGCAGCTCGTCGCAGGCGGCGAAGGCGGAACCGGTCGCGACGGATAGGGCGATTCCGAAGAGGATGGTTCTCACGGTGATTCTCCAAGGGACAGAGGGATTCACCTTCGAATACGGAATTCTCTCGCCGGGGTTACCGTTCGGCGGTCTCGAGGGTCGAGAACCCCAGCCGCCAGAGCACCAGCAGGCCCGCCAGCACCGCCAGAATCTCGCCGGCGCCGCTGACCACGAAGGCGAAGCCGTAGCCTTGGACCTCGAAGGCCCAGGCGCCGATCAGGGGGCCGGCGGCGAAACCGAGGGAGCCGGCGAGATTGAAGCCGCCCATGGCGCTGCCGCGGGTGCGCTCGTCGCTGAGCTGGGCGGTGAGGGTGATCAGCGGCGGGAACATCACCGACGCCAGAACGCCGAGGAGGACCATCACGAACCACAGGTTGTGCAGGCCGGTGATGCCCACAGTGCAGAGGGCGATGCCGTAGAGGAAGGAGCCGATGAGGAGCGGTGGGTACGGGCCGGTCTTTTCCGACAGCCGGCCGGAGAAGTACTGCAGCAGGGAAAAGGGCAGCAGGAAGTAGGCCAGGTAACGCCCCCTCACCGCTGGGTCTTCGACTCCCAGACTGCCCAGGTAGAGGGGAAAGAGAACCACGAAGAAGCCCACCGTCAGGCGGTCGACGAAGTAGAACAGGTAGGGCAGGAGCAGCCGCGGCTGTCGCTTGAGGGTGGTGCCGATCTCGCCCAGGCCGACCTGGCGCCGCACCGTGTAGCGATCGCGCAGGAAGAACAGCGTTCCGAGCCCGATGAGCAGGAAGAGGACGGCGCCGGCCTCGAGCGGGGCTCGGGGGCCGTAGGCGCGGGTGATGTAACCGCCGAGGGGAGCTCCGAGGGAAACGCCGAGGGTGAGGGCGCCGCCCATCAGGCCCATGTAGCGGCCGCGCTTCTTGCGGTCCGGTTGGTCGAGCACCATCGCCATCAGGGTCGACCAGCCGAGGACGGCGGTGGCGCCCTGGATGAAGCGCAGGACCAGCAGCGTCGGGATGGTGTCGACCCAGCCGTAGAGGGCGTAGAGGGGAGCCGTCGCCAGGAATCCGATGGCGGCGAGGGGAGCCCGTCGGCCGAGGCGGTCGCTGAGCACCCCCCACAGCGGGGCGAAGATGACGTAGGCGATCATCTCGATGGAAAAAAACAGCGAGGCGTCGCGGGTCGTGCCGCCGAGCTCGTCGACGATCAGCTCCTTCAACCCCGCCACCACCAGGGTGAGGTTGAGCATCGAGATCATCAGGAAGAGCGACGGCACCAGCACGGTACGGCGCCAGCTGACTTGGGAAGAGCTCACGGTGGTGATTCCTGGGTTGTCGTCGCGATGTCGTGGGTGGTCTAGGTCTTCGGAAGCGGCAGCGATCGAGCGAATCGCCGGCCCGCGAGAGCAGGGCTCTCTTTCCTAGGTGCCTGGTGTCGCTGTGGTGACGACGATTCAGGCGCGGGGTTGGGCAATCCAGTAGGTCCAGGCAGCGTGGAAGGACTCGTGGCCGTCGAAGACCCGCTCCATGGCCTGGCGCATCAAGCGCTTGCGCAAGGCGATGGTGGCGGGGGAGGGCCTGTGACCGGTGATCTTCTCGGCGCCGCCGGCCCAGCCGAGGACGCCCTCGTGGTAGACGGCGAGAAACTCGAACCACTCGTCGACCCGGGCCTCGATCGGCCGGCAATCGGTCTCCAGCACGCTGAATCCCGCCTCTTCGAAGGCCTCGAGATAGAACTCGAGGGGGCGAACCGGGAGGAAGAACTTGCGCCGCAGGTCGCGATGGGCGGCCATGTGGTCGCGGTCGTCGAGGGCGGAGCGGAAGGCTTCGAAGCGGTTGTCGAGGCCGACCAGGTCGACGGCCGCGCGGTGGATGTGCTCGACCGTCTCGTCGATGATCCAGTGATCCGCCGGCGCCGCCGGATTCCGAATGTTGCCGGACTGGACGAAGGCCCGCCCCGCGCTCGTCAGGCACCGGCGCCAAGAGGCGAGGGTGTCGCCGAGGTCGTAGTAGAGGTGGATGGCGTTGGTCGACACGATGCCGTCGACCCGCAGCCCATCTCCCAGCACTTCGTGGAGTAGATCGAGGCGGCCCTCTTGCCGGTGGTAGCGAATGCGGCGGAAGGCGACTCGTGGATCGTCGTGCAGCTTCTCGACGGCGAGGCGCAGGAACTTGGGCGACGAATCGACGATGACGACGCCGAAAGGCTGGTTCGGCAGGCGTCGCAGTAGACGTTCCGTCAGGATGCCGGTACCGCCGGAGTAGTCGACCAGCAGAGCACCCTCCGGCAGCCAGTCGGCGATGGCGTCGACGGTGGGGTCGAGGTTGGCGTACCAGCCGTGGGCTTCGACGGTGTCGTAGCCGCGGGCCAGCTTGCCGACGGAGCCGCGGACCCAATCGTCGTCCGGCAGGGGAGCGAAACCATCGGGCCAGGAAAAGCTCATGGCGCGATTCTACGTCGAAGGCCGGCTCGTGCCGTCAGCGCTCCGGAGGACTCTCGAAGCTCGCCACCAGAGCCGGCTTGGTGACTTTGCCGAGGGCGTTGCGGGGCAGCTCCGGTAGGCAGACCAAGCGCGTCGGCAGCTTGTAGGGGGCGAGACGCTCGCCGGCCCAGGCGCGCAGATCGTCGAGGGTCAGGCGATTGTCCGGTCGCAGCACCACCGCCGCCGCCACCCGCTGACCCCAGGTTTCATCCGGCAAGCCGATGACGGCGCAGGCGGCGATCGCCGGGTGCCCGCCCAGCGCCTGCTCGATCTCGAGGGCCGAGATCTTGTAACCGCCGCATTTCAGGATGTCGGTGCTCTGGCGCCCCAGGATGCGGTAGGCACCGGCTTCCCAGACCGCCTCGTCGCCGGTGCGAAACCAGCCATCGCGGAAGGCTCGGCGGGTTTCCTCCGGGCGCTGCCAGTACTCCTCGAAGACGCCGGGCCCACGCACCTCGAGCTCGCCGCCGCCGCCCGCGGCGACCGTTGCACCGGCCTCGTCGACCAGCCGCACCTCGACTCCCGGCAAGGGTTGACCGACCATGCCGGGTCGCCGCTCCCCTTGCAATGGGTTGCTCAGGGCCATGCCGATCTCGGTCATGCCGTAGCGTTCGAGCAGGGTATGGCCGGTGATCTCGCGCCACTGCTCGAGCACCGGCACCGGTAGGGCCGCCGAGCCGGAGATCATCAGGCGCAGCTTGCGGACGCCGTCGGAGGCCGCCCGCCGCTCGTCCCTCGGCAGCGCTTCCCAGGCCGCGATCAGCTTGGCGTAGAGGGTGGGAACGGCCATGTAGACGCTGATCTCGCCGGACGCCAGGCGGCGCCAGGTGGCCGCGGCATCGAACGGCGTGGCGACCTCGCAGGTGGCGCCGGCGGCGAGGGCGCAGCACAGGACGTTGACCAGGCCGTGGGTGTGATGCAGCGGCAGCGGCAGCAGGATGTGATCGCGGGCCGACCAGGCCCAGGCCCGGTGGAGGGTTTCGATCTGCCAGCGCAGCGCTCCGTGGCGGGTGACGACGCCCTTGGGCCGGCCGGTGGTGCCGCTGGTGTAGAGCATCAGGGCGCGGCGCTCCGGAGCCAGCTCTCGACGCTCCCCGGGGAAGGCTTCGCCGCCCGCCAGCAGGGTTCCCACGGGGGTCACCTCGAGGCCGTGCTCGGCGGCGGCGGTGTGCAGGCCGGCGAGGTGGTGGTCATCGCCGACCACGCGGTCGGCCCGGCTGTCGCCGAGGGTGTAGGTGAGCTCGCCGGTGGGGTGGCTCAGGGCGAGGGGCACGGCGACGGCGCCGGCGCGCCAGAGGCCGAGCAGCAGCGCGCTGTGCGCGAACCCCGGGGCGACCTGAAAAGCGATGCGCTCCTCGCCGAGCTCGGGACGGCCGGCGAGAAGATTCGCGGCGACCCGATCGGCGGCGCGATCGAGCTCGCCGTAGGTGTGCTTCCCGCCGGCGTCCACCAGGGCGACGGCCCGGCGATCACCGGAGCCGTCGAGACGCCAGGGGAAGTTCATCGCCGGTCGGGAGCTCGGCCTAGAAAACGGAGCTCGTCCAGGACGAGGTGTTGCCCGACTCGAAGCCGTCGCTGAAGATGTCGAGGGCGGCGCTCAGGGCGGCGTCGCCGTTGACCCGCGGAATGGTGCGTCCGTTGCGGCTGTCGAAGATGCCGTCGCCGGTCGAGGTCAAAAGCGTTCGCAGATCGCTCGGGGTCAGCGTCGGGGCGGCCTCTAGCAGGGTGGCCGCGATGCCGGCGGCGAAGGGCGCGGCCGCCGAGGTGCCGCCGAAGCAGTTGCGGGTATCGGTGGTGTTGGTGGTCGAGGCGCGGATCGACTTGGCGCAGCGGGTGGGCGCGAAGAGGTCGAGCAGGGAGCCGGTGTTGAGCAGACAAGAAGGCTGGTCGGCCTGCGGGTTGGCGTCGTTGCAGGCGAAGCAGCCGAGGTCCGGATCATCGGCGCCGGAGCACGACAATGTGCTGACGCAGAAGTTGCGCTCGCCGATGGCGTCGTCGTAGACCCCGCCGACGCTGATCACCGTCGGCAGACAGGCGGGATGGGCGATGCCGTTACACAGGCCGTCGTTGCCGGCGGCGGCAAAGGTGGTGATACCGGCATCGTAGGCGGCCTGCAGCGCGTTGCGCACGCCGGCCGAGAAGCCGTTGCAGGTGGCGGTGTTGTCGAAGCTGCCGAATCCGAGGCTGAGGGACAGGACGTCGATGCCGAAGGTCGCCCGGTTGGTGACCACCCAGTTGAGGGCGGCGGTGAGATCGCCGGCGAAGCCCAGGATGCCGCAGTCGGAAGCCCGCGACAGCTTGAGGAAGACGACCTCGGCGTCCGGCGCGGTGCCGGTCAAGCCGCCGCCATTGCCCGCCAGGATGCTGGTCACCGAGCTGGCGTGGCGCTGCTGGTCGCAGTCGAGGGTGGGATTGGAGTCATTGTCGCCGAAGTCGAAGCCGCCGACGATCTTGCTGTTCGGGAACGCCACCTGGCCGCCGAAGGCGTCGTGGTCGTG
>JBCCHV010000086.1 GCA_039028635.1 Acidobacteriota bacterium | reverse complement strand
CTTTTTCAGCAACCTGCTAGGAACTCTCTACCTCGGCTGCCGGCAGGACCCTGCGCAGCCGCACCGTCAGCAGTAGAGCGGCGAGGGTCAGGCCGGCGATCAGGCCGATCCACATGCCGCGCGCTTCGAGCTGCCAGCGAAAGGCCAGGGCGTGGCCCAAGGGCAGGCCGCAGAGCCAGTAAGCGACCAGGGTCAGGAGCATCGGCACGCGGGTGTCCTTGAGACCGCGCAAGGCTCCCGAGGCGCTCACCTGGAGTCCGTCCGAGAGCTGGAAGACGGCGGCCAGGAAGAGCAGCTGGACGGCGATCACGACGATCTCCGTGTCGCCGGTGTAGATGCGGGCGATGGGCTCGGGAAAGAGCAGCATGCAGGTGGCGGAGAACACCTGGACCGCCATCACCACGGCCACTCCGACGATTGCCGCCCGGCGGATGCCAGGGGGATCTCGGCGACCGACGGCGTTGCCCACCCGCACGGAAATGGCCATCGACAGGCCCACCGGGATCATGAAGGTGATGGCGACGAAGTTGAGGGCCACTTGGTGGGCGGCGACGATCTTGGTGCCGAGGGACCCCAGCAGCAGGGCGACGGTGGCGAACAGGCTGGCCTCGACGAAGATGGCGATGCCGATCGGCAGGCCGACCCGCAGCAGGTCGCCGAGCTCTTGCCGTCGCGGGCCCTCGAAGAGGGCGAACAAGCCGAGATCGTCGTAGCGCGGGTGGCGGGCGAGGTAGATCAGAATGCTGATCACCTGCACCCACCAGACGCAGGCGGTGGCATAGCCGCAACCCTCGGCGCCGATGGCCGGCAGGCCGAGCTTGCCGAACATCAACGCATAGTTTGCGGGGATGTTGACGGCCAGGCCGACGAGGGCGAAGTAGAGGGTCGGTCGGGTGGCGCCGAGTCCTTCGCTGACGAAACGCAGGGTGAGGTAGAAGCCCCAGGCGGGGATTCCCCAGGCCATCGCCCGCAGGTAGGCCACCACCGTCGGAATGATCTCGGCCTGCACTCCGACGGCCACCAGCAGGGGGCGGATCTGGGTGACGGCCATGACCGCCACCACGATCAAGCCGGCGGCGAGCCACAGGGACTGGCGAGCGAAGGGCGCCACCGCCGGCCGCCGGCCGGCGCCATCGAGTTGCGCGATGGACGGTGGCACCGCCATCAGCACGCCCATCACGAAGAGATTGACCGCCGACCACACGCTGTTGCCGATGGCGACCGCCGCCAGGGCGATGGCGTCGATGCGGCCGGCCATCACCGTGTCCGTGAAGTTGAGGCCCATCAAGGCGAGCTGGCCGCCCACCAGTGGTCCCGCCAGGCGTAAGAGATCTCTTACTTCGAGACGCCAGGCAGGGGAGATCGTCGGAGTTGGGGAAGGGGCCGTGGTGGACATTGGAGAAGGGCTCGGGAGAGGCCCGAGACGGCCGGATGCTACGTTAGAATTCGTCCCATGGAAACCGTCTTCGACAAGATCCTCTCGGGCGAAATTCCCTCCTATCGCGTCTATGAGGACGAGCACGTCTTCGCCTTTCTCGACATCGGGCCGCTGAGCGACGGCCACACCCTGGTCATTCCCAGGGAGCGCAAAGCCCACCTCCACGAGCTCTCGGACGCCTCGGCGGCTGCCCTCGGCCGAGTGTTACCGCGACTGTGCCGGGCGGTGATGGCGGCGAGCGGTGCCAGCGCCTACAACGTGCTGCAGAACAACGGCGCCGAAGCCCATCAGGCGGTGTTCCATGTCCATTTCCACATCATCCCGAAGATCGGGGAGTCGGGGCTCGGCGTCGGTTGGCAGGCCGGTACCCTCGATCCGCAGCGGGCCGAAGAGCTGGTGGCCCGCATGCGCTCGACCTTGGAAGTGAGCCCATGAGCGCTCTGGCGAGACGCTGTATCGGCCTGTTGGCGCTGGTCGCCATGGTTGCCTGCGGCGGTGGCGACGCACCGCCGACCACCCCTTTTCTGGAGGCGATGAACGCCGGCAAGGCCTACCTCGAGAACAAGGACTCGGCGAAGGCCCTCGAGGCCTTCGACAGAGCGGTGCTGGAAATGCCGCGGTCGGCGCCGGCCTGGCGCAACAAGGCGCGGGCGGAGCTGCTGGCCCGTGATCACGCCGCGGCCCTCGAAAGTCTCGCCGAAGCCGCCGGTCTCGAGCGGTCGGCGGCGGCGACGGAGTACCTCACCGGCCTCGCCCACGCCCGCGAGTCGCGCTTCCAGCAGGCTCTCGGGCCGTTGGAGGAGGCGGTGCGCCTCGATCCCGAAGAGCCGCCGCTGCGCTTTCAGCTCGCCAACGCCTACCAGGCTTTGGAGCGCCTCGACGAGGCCGTCGAGCAGCTCCGCGAGACGGTGAGGCTCGATCCCCTCCACGCCAGCGCCCACTTCAAGCTCGCCACCTTCGCCCGCCAGAACGGCGATCGCGAGGAGGCGATGGCGCGGCAACGCGAGTTCTTGCGCCTGCGCGAGCTGCAGGGCGAGGAGGCGCGCTCGGCGGAGGCCCTCGAGACCTCACGCTACACCCTCGCCGAGGCGGCGCCGGCGGCCGCCGGTCCGGTGACGGCGCCGATCGCGGTGAGCTTTCGCGACGCCACCGAGGAGTGGTTTGCGGGCGGCGAGGGCGTCGTCGCCGCGGCGGTGCTGTCGGTCGACGCCGAGGGCAAGCCTCGGGTGGTCGCGGTCGACGACGACGGACAGCTGATGATTCGCCAGCCGGGTACTCCGATGCCGGCGGCGGAGGACCGCCTGTCGACCCTTCCGGGTTTCGAGTTGCTGGTCGGCAACTACTTCGACCGGGTGCCCGAGGGCGAGCACTACGATCCGGTGGTGGATGCCCGCAACGATCTCGTCGTGCTGAGCGCGGCGGGTTCCCGCTTCTTCCTCGGCAGCGACGACGGGGGATTGGAAGATGCCTCCGAGCTCGCTGGGCTGGGCGACCTCACCGTCGAATCGGCGGCCTGGGCCGATTTCGAGCATGACGGTGATCTCGACCTCTGGCTGGGTGCCGGTGAGGCCGGGGCGAAGATCTATCAGAACAACGGCGATGGCAGCTTCAGCGATGTCTCCGAAGCGGTCGGCATCGGCCTGTCGGGGCTGGTCGGAGCCCTGGGCGCGGTGGACCTCGATGGTGATATCGCGGTCGACCTGATTGCGGCGCATCCGGTGACCGGCACCCTGGTGTACGAGAACCAGCGCACCGGACTGTTGGCGCCGCGCCCGGACCCGCCGGGCTTGTGGCCGCCGGCGGACCATCTCCTGATCGACGATGTCGACAACGACGGCCGTCCGAACGTTCTGTTGATCACCAGCCAGGCCGGCGAGGTGGTGATCATCGAAGGCGGCGAGCGTGCCACCCTCGCTCTGGGGACTGCGGTGCTCGGCGCCGAGCTGATCGACGCCGACAACGATGGCTGGCTGGATCTGGCAGCGCTCACCGAGAGCGGCCTCGCGCTGTGGCGCAACGGCGGTGCCGCCGGCTGGGCGCCCTGGCCGGAAGGCGCCGGCCTGGGCGAGATCGCCCTGCAGAATCCCCGCTCGGTCGAGGCGGTGGACCTCGATGCCGACGGCGATTCGGATCTCTTGATCGTCGATGACCGCGGCCTGCGGGCGCTTGCCAACGAAGGCGGCAACGTCCACGGTCAGCTCAAGCTCAATCTGGTCGGAACCAAGACCAATGCTGGCGGTATCGGCACCCATCTCGAGCTGCGCGCCGCCGACCTGATGGTGAGTCGCGAGGTCACCGGTCCGGTGGTCGAGCTCGGCATCGGTGATCGCACCCGTCTCGACAGCGTCCAGACGCTGTGGACCAACGGCGTGGTCGACAACCAGCTGGGAGTCGATGTCGGCAAGGCACCGCTGACCATCGACGAGAAGAACGTCGCCACCGGATCTTGTCCTTTCCTCTATGTCTGGGACGGCTCCGAGTTCCGCTTCGTCACCGATCTGCTCGGCAACTCGCCCCTCGGTCTCTCGATCGTTCGCGGTGTGCCACTGCCGGCGGATCCCGACGAGATCGTCGCCGTCGGTCCGCTGGCGCCGAAGGACGGCTCCTTCGTGTTCGCCGCGACCAGCGAGTTCCGCGAGCTCTTCTACTTCGACGATGCGCGACTCCTGGCGGTCGACCATTGGCCGGGCATGGAGGTCCATCCCACCGACAAACTGATGCCGCCGCCCTATCCGAAGTCCGAGGTCTGGGCCCTCGACGGGCGCCGGCCGTTGCGACGGGCGGTCAGCGACGACGGCAAGGACCGCACCGCCGCCGTGGCCGAGATCGACGGCACTTTCTCGGATCCCGGAAGGCCGGTGCCGCCGCCCTACCGCGGGGTGGTGGAGCCGCTGGCGACGAGCTTCGACTTCGGGCCTCTGGAGAGTGATCGTCCCTGGGTCTTGGCGCTCACCGGCTGGCTACAGTACGGCGATGCCAGCACCAACATCGCGATTTCCCAGAATCCGGCGGTGACCGCCGAGTCGCCGCGTCTCGAGGTCGAGGTGGGCGGCGAGTGGCGGCCCGTCGACGTGGTGGTGGGTATGCCGGCGGGTAAGACCAAGACCATCCTGGTCGATCTTGCCGGCAAGCTCCCGGCCGGTGCCGGCCGCCTGCGGCTGACCACCTCGATCGAGCTGCGGTGGGATCGCGTGGCGCTGTTCGAGCGCTCGTCCGAGAAGCTGCTCGGGGTGCACGCGATCGAGCCGGCTTCGGCCGAGCTCTACGAGCGCGGTTTCTCGGAGATCCGCTCCCGTCACCCCGGTCACCCCACCACTCCGGCCTTCGCCGAGGTCTCGGCCCAGCCGCCCTGGCGCACCACGCCGCAAGGCTGGGTGACCCGCTACGGCGATGTGCTGGACCTGGTGAACCGCCGCGATGGCCGTCTGGCGATCCTCAATGCCGGCGACGCCGTCACCCTGAAGTTCGATGCCGCGGCCCTCGCCGAGCCGCCGGCGGGCTTCGAGCGCAGCTACTTCTTCTACTCGGTCGGATGGGACAAGGACTCGGACCACAACGTCATCGCCGGCGATTCGGTGGAGCCGCTGCCGGACGAGGCGGACCTCGAAGGTTCGTGGCGAAGCGAGTACAACACCCGCTGGGTGCCGTCCGACTACCACGGTCGGCGGTAGGGGAGCGGCGCCGTTGCGCCGGCCGCGCTGCCCTCAGCTCGCGGCGGTGAGCGGGTAGCGCAGGTCCGAGAGAACCGCGTCGAGCAACGCCAGGCGCTCGGCGCTGAGGTGGCCGAGGAGGCGATCCAGCAGCTCTTGATAGATCGGCTCGACCTGGTCGATCTTGGCTCGGCCCTCGTCCGTCAAAACCACCTGGACCACCCGGCGATCTCGCGACGAGCGCTGGCGCTGAGCCCAACCTTTCTTCTCCAGGCGATCCACCAGCCGGGTGATGTCCGGATCGCGCGCGATCATGCGCTTGCCCAGCATGCCGTGAGACGCCCCCTCGGAACCCGCCTGTAGCAGCGTGCGGAGGATGTTGTAGAGCGGCTCCGTGAGCCCATGGCGCTGGAGGAGCTGCGTGACCTCGCCATTGAGGGCGGCGTGGGTGCGCACCAGATTGAGGTAAGTCTCGCGGGTTGGCTGGGAGTAGGCGGGGTCGTCACCGACCTGCTCGCGAAGGGACCACTGGCGTTTCGGTTCGTTCATGAACCAAACATACCTCGCGAGGATATTCGTTGTCAACGAGTTTTTTCGAACTTTCAGGCGTAAGTGCCGGGATTTGGGTCGTCCTCCTGAAGTGCAAGGGAGCGGCGAATGTTTCGTCGGCTCCGTCAGAAAAGAGGAGGCAAGATGAGTCAGTACCTTCACTGGCGCCGCAAGGTGCAGATCAGCTGTGGTCCTGTCGGTTGTTTCGAAGGTTGTGCAGTGATTGCGGCTGGTAGCGGCGAGACCGACGAGTGCGGGCAGTGTGTTCTTCCGTTGAGCGAGGTGCTCTGTCAAGAATCGGCCTCTAAGGTGGCTGCTTTGAGCATTGTGGCTACGGCGACCTGGACTGTTGCGAACGAAGAGAGGGCGGTTACGGCCGACATCCCACAAGATGAGAAGGAACCTTCAGGATCCCCTCCCAGTAAATGTCCCTATCCTGGACACGAAGCGGTGTTCATGACGGCGTCCTGGACTCGGCAGCAGGACGAAATCCTTCTCCACTTCCAAAGCTGGGGAGAAGACTGGGAACCTGCTGCTCATACGTCTTTCTACTGGCATCTCATGGCGCCGGAGCGCCAAGATTCCAAGCCCCACGAGTGCAAGTAGGCTCGGTCGAATTCTGGCGAGAACTGCCAGCTCAGAACACGACCCACTAGTTGAATGTCTGGCAGGCGCTCGGGTCGCCGCTGTTGAGGCCCCGGCGCAGCCATTCGACGCGCTGCTCGGAGGAGCCGTGGGTCCAGGACTCCGGGCGCACGTAGCCGCCGGCGCGGCGCTGCATCATGTCGTCGCCGATGGCGGCGGCGGCGCGTAGCCCTTCTTCGATGTCACCGGGCTCGAGGAGGTTGCGCGAGTGGTAGCCCCAGACGCCGGCGAAGCAGTCGGCCTGCAGCTCGAGGCGTACCGACAGGGCGTTGGATTCGCGCTTCGAGCTGCGCTGCTGCATTCGGCGCACCTCGCTCGAGATGCCGAGCACATTCTGCACGTGGTGGCCCACTTCATGGGCGATGACGTAGGCCTGGGCGAAGTCGCCGGGCGCTCCGAACTGGCGCGACAGCTGGTCGAAGAACGACAGGTCGAGGTAAATCTTCTGGTCCGCCGGACAGTAGAAGGGACCGACCGCCGCCGATGCGTAGCCGCAGGCGGAGGCCACCGAGTTGGAGAACAGCACCATGGTGGGGAGCTGGTAGCGCTGGCCCATGCGGTTGAAGAGCTGGCCCCAGATGTCTTCGGTGCCGGCGAGCACCGTCGAGGCGAATTGGCCGAGTTCGTCCTGAGGCGCTGCGCTGGGACCGGCCGAGCCTGGGAACTGGGGACCGGCCTGCGGGATCTGCGCCCCCGGCCCACCGCCACCGATGACCTCGACGAGCTGCAGCGGATCCTGGCCGGTGATCATCGCCAGCAACAAGAGGATGACGATTCCGCCACAGCCAATGCCGGCTCCGCGCCGTCCGACGGTGCCTCGGCCGAAGGGACTACTGCTGCCCCGCCGATCTTCTACCTGGGTGCTCTGTCGACGACCCCTCCAACGCATACTGACCCCTCCTCTTGGGCGATGAATCGAGTCTCGAGTCCCACCGCGGGCCCGGAGCGCGGCCCCAGGAGTTTGCTTTTGTGCGGTGAGAAAACGAGGACTGAAAAGATTATCCCACGCTTCCCGCCGAGGCGGTGGTCAGGAGCCACTCGGCGAAGGCGTCGTCGAGCTCCTGCCAGGAGCGGCCGAGGGCCGCGGCGAGGTCCTGGGAGTCGTAGCGCCGACCGCGATGGAGCTCTCCGAGGTAGGCGCGAAAGGGCGTCGCCAGCCTCGGCTCGAGCAGCAGAAAGCGCACCAGCAGGGCGCTCTGCTCGTAGTCGAAGGACACCACCTCGGCATCGAATCCGGCCGCCGGTAGGTGGACCAGGCGCTGGACCGAACCGGCTCGACCGCCGCGGTAGGCGGTCGCCAGGCGGGCGGCCTCGGCCTCGGCACCACGCACGCCGGTCAAGGGCTCGAGGCCACTCTCGCCGGCCGAGTCGCCGAGGGCGTCGGCGAGGCCCTCCGAAAGCCAGCGCGGCAGCTCGCGGCCGACGGCGCGGCGATTGAGCAGGTGGGTGAGCTCGTGCACCAGGGTTTCGAGCACGCGGTCGCGCTCCTGGTCGCCGACATAGAGCGCCACGTAGCCGCGGCCGGCGTGGGCGGCGTAGCCGGCTTTGGGGCTGCGGGGAACGGTGGCGCTGAAGCGGCGAAAGGCCGCGGGTTGATCGAAGAGCAGGATCGAGGCCACCGCCGAGCCCACCGGGCGAACGCCCAGACGGCGCTCGTAGGCGGCCTCGATCTGGTTGGCGAGGCGATCGCAGGCGCTGAGCAGGCGCGGGTCCGAGACATCGGTCACCAAGGGGTAGGGTCCGCAGCGCAGTTCTCCGGCCGCCGTCGCCATCTCGGCGCGAGCGCGGGCGATCAGCTCATCCTTGGCGGGTGCTTCCTGCCGCGGTCCCGGCGGTGGGCTGGTGACCCGGAACTGGCGCCCCGAATCTTCCACCTGGACCCAGGCGGTACCGTCTGCCGTGGCGATGCGAAACCAGGGCGGGCGCTCTTCGGCGACGGCGATGGCACCGTCCTGGCCAAAGCTCCCGATCACCGGGGAGTCGGCGGCTGGGGATTCGTGAAGGGGAGTGCCGGCGCTCAGCCTGAGATAGAGGCGCCCCGTCGGTTCGGCCGCTGGCGGGATGGGGGTCTCCGGAGTGCAGGCCAGAGCCGAGGCGAGCAAAATGCAGAACAAGAAGCGCACGAACCGATCCTACCGAAGCGCGTATATCTCAGGGGAAGCGAGCCGCTCACCCTTTGCAACCCTTCCGGCCTTTACGTCGGCGGGGGATTCTGACAGCGTCGCGGCTCCGCCGAACCCTCCGAAGGGGCGATGGCAACGCTGCTGCCGTTTGCGGCCGCTCGGTTTTCCGTTCGAAAGGACTTGTGTCATGGGTCGAAGGTTCTTGTTCGTGTCGCTGGTTGTGTCCCTCTTGTCGCCCGCTGCCACCGCCTTCGCCGAGCCGGAACCGGTGGACCTCGACATGGTGACCAAGATTCGCGACGAAGGCCTCAACCGTTCGCGGGTGATGGAGATCGCCGCCCACCTGACGACCGGCATCGGGGCCCGCTTGACCGGTACGCCGGCCCTCGAGGAGGCCAACGAGTGGACCCGCAACTGGCTCGAGGAGCAGGGCCTGTCGAAGGCCGAGGTGGTGCCCTTTCCGTTCGGCGAGGGTTGGACCTTCAGTCGTTCCGAGGTCAAGCTGACCAAGCCCTACGAGGCGGTGCTCTCGGCCTTGCCGGAGGCCTGGACCCCCGGAACTCAGGGGGCCGTTCAGGGACGGGCGATGCGTCTCGAAGTGAGCTCCGTGAAGGACCTCGAGGAGTACGCCGGCAAGCTCGAGGGCACGATTCTGTTTCTCGACGAGGAGCGCGAGATCGAGGAGTCGGACCGGCCTCCGTTCCGGCGCTACTCGGACGACGAGCTCAGCGAGCTGGTCTCCATCGAGCTCAGCGAACGGCGCCGCCGCGGCAACTGGCGGGAGCGCGCCCGCAAGCGTTGGAAGGCCGGCGAGGAGCTGCGGCAGCGCTTGATCGACGAAGGGGTGGTGGCGACGGTCGAGATCAGCAGCCGCAACCACGGCATCGTGCGCGTCACCGGCGGTGGCTCCGGCGGTCGCAGCGAGCGCAGCCGGGGGGTGCCGTCCTTGGTGATGGCGGCGGAGTCCTACAACCGGGTGCTGCGACTACTCGACGAGGACGCCGAGGTCGAGCTCGAGATCGACATCGCGGCGCGATTTCATCCCGCCAAGGACTCGTACAACACCTTCGCCGAGCTTCCCG
This sequence comes from Acidobacteriota bacterium, assembly GCA_039028635.1. Taxonomy (NCBI): domain Bacteria; kingdom Pseudomonadati; phylum Acidobacteriota; species Acidobacteriota bacterium. The sequence continues at coordinate 11,400 of JBCCHV010000086.1, read as the reverse complement.
GCGGGGATCTCGCCGAAGAGGTGGTGCTGGCGGGCGCCCATCTCGACTCCTGGCACGGCGGTACCGGGGCGACCGACAACGCCGCCGGCTGCGCCGTGGCGATGGAGGCTCTGCGCATCCTGAAGGCCCTCGACGTCGAGCCGCGGCGCACCATCCGGGTCGCCCTCTGGACCGGTGAGGAGCAGGGTCTCTTCGGCTCCCGGGCCTATGTCGAGGAGCACCTCGCCACCCGGCCGGAGCACACCGATTCCCGGCAGCTCGCCCTCCCCAAGGGCTTGCGCGACGCCACCTGGCCGATCCAGCCGAAGCCCGATCACGGCCGCTTCTCGGCCTACTTCAACCTCGACAACGGCGGCGGCAAGATCCGCGGCATCTATGCCCAGGAAAACGCCGCCATCCGACCGATCTTCGAAGCCTGGTTCGAGCCCTTCCACGACCTCGGGGCGACCACCGTGACCCTCGAGAGCACCGGCTCGACGGATCACGTGCCCTTCGACCGCGTCGGTCTGCCGGGGTTCCAGTTCATCCAGGACGGCCTCGACTACTGGAGCCGCACCCACCACTCCGACCTCGACACCTTCGACCACCTCCACGAAGGCGACCTCAAGCAGGCGTCGGTGGTGCTGGCCTCATTCCTCTACCACGCCGCCATGCGCGACGAGCTGCTGCCGCGCAAGCCAATGCCGCAGGAGCCTCCGAAGGACCGCTAGTAGGCGGCGGTCGGCGAACCGAGCCCCGGGAGGCTGTTCGACAGCCTGGGACCGGGTCCGAGGGGGCTGTGGTCCTCGGCTGAATCTCGATCGACAGAACTTCGAAGCATGAACGACCCCGAGCCCAGCGAGCTGGGCGTCCTGGGCCCGAGGGCAGCAGGCGAACCTGCACAGGGCCCCGAGCGCCGCCGAGGATGAGGGCCCCCGGCCAGGGTTGAAGGTGCACGACATGTGCGAAGCGCGGGCCGCCGCAGGCTAGAGGGGAGCGCCTTCAGCCTCCTGCAGCCGACGGCTCCGAGCGCGACTAGCGCGAGGCGGCGCCCTGCGGGCGCCGAGGACGGGGGCGCCCGGCCAGGGGTGAAGCCGCACGACATGTGCGTGCGGCTGAGGGGGGCGCCTTTAGCCCCCCTGTCACGAAAACCCGTCGATGAAGGACAGGTTGGTGTCGATGCGGCGCTCGAGGGTGCGCTGGTCCTCGACGAAGGCCTTGACCTGGTCGTCCCCTTCCACCGCCAGGCGCTCCTCGAGCGGCCCGACGGGGTAGAGCCGGAAGCCTTCCTGCCAGGCTTCCCGGGCCTCGGCGACGCGACCATCCTTGGCCAGCGCGTCGCCCAGGGCGACCCAGCTCAGGATGCGCTGCTCCTCGGCTTCGTCGGCGGAGGTCTCGGCGAGCTCGATGGCGCGCTCGAGATCTTCGGCGGCGTCGTCCGAATGACGCAGGCCGCGCGGCCAGTGCAGGTGATTGAGGCCGCGCATGTAGTAGGCCGGCCAGTGGTCCGGATACTTCTCGATCAGATAGTCCGCCTGATCGAGGGCCTTGCGTGCCAGGGTGCCTTTGCAGACGATCGCCGCCAGGCCGCCGCAGGTGGGCAGCTTGTCGATGTAGGCCGAGTGCAGCTCGAAGCGCACCCAGTCGTCTTGCGGCCGCTCGTCGACGAAGTCTTCGAAGAAGTCGACGGCCCGGTCGAAGGCGCCGTAGGTCACCGCCTCCTGACGATAGAGGGCGGCGAGGGTGTGCTGCGGTCCGTCCTTGCGCAGCATCTCCTGCTCGATCTCGGTGAGCAGGCGGTCGAGCTTGTCGGGCTCGATCGGAACCACCTGCGGCCCCATGTCCTCGAGGCGGCGCTCGCGCTTTTCCGGCGTCGCCACCTCGATCTTCATCAGCTCGGTGTAGGCCTCCGGGTCCTGGCGCACTTTGATGATCTGGTCGACGGCGACGTCCTCGAGGTACTGCAGGCCGCCGTCCGGCCAGCGCACCTCGACCAGTGCCACCTGGTCCGCCTCGCCGAGGCCGAAGTGCAGCCGCGGGTCGCTTTGGCCGGAGAAGCCGTTGCCGCCGTCGCGCTCGCGAATCTGCTGCACGGCGCCGGAGATCACCGTCACGCGGGTGCCGATGGCGTCGGCGTTGACGCCGGTGGCGGGGTCCGTTTCGAGCTCGAGCACCAGCCAGTGGCGGCCTTTCGCCGAGTCGTTGCGGTAGAGCTCCGGCGGCTGATCCTGATTCGCCAGGAAGAGGTCGAGGTCGCCATCGTTGTCGAAGTCGAAGACGGCGGCGCCGCGGTTGTCGCGCCGGCTGGTGACGCCGAGCTCCTCGGCCTGCTCGACGAACTGGAAGAGGCCGTCGTTGCGGAACAGCCGAACGTGCTCGTAGCCGGAGAAGGAGCGGTCTCGAATCGGCGGCCAGTTGGCGGCATCGGCGACGTCCTCGCCGGTCACCGTCCAGGAGGCCAGGTCGTACCAGAAGTTGCCGTCACCGGCGCTGATGAAGCCGTTGAGCTGCACCACGTCGAGGTCGGTGTCGTTGTCGAAGTCGAAGAACTTGGCGCCCCAGCCCCAACCGCCGTCGTAGGTGCCGGACTCGAGGGAGAGGTCCGTCAGGGTGACCACGCCGTCCGGCCCGGGGCCGTTGTTGTGCCACAGCATGTTGCCTTCCTGCAGGTACTCGGCGGTGGTGATGTTGGTGACGAAGCCGTCCAGCCAGCCATCGTTGTTGAAGTCCCCGAAGTCGATGTTCATGCCCTTCTTCGAGTCGAAGCCGATGGCCGTGTCGGTGACGTTGGTGAAGCTGCCGTCGCCGTTGTTGAGGAACAGTTGATCGGGCCCGAAGTCGTTGGCGCAGTAGAGGTCCGGCAGGCCGTCGTTGTCGATGTCGGCGGAGCCGACGGCGAGGGTCCAGCCGGTGTCGTCGAGGGCGAGGTCGGCGGCGACCTCGGTGAAGCTACCGTCCGGGTTCTGCCGGTAGAGGTAGTTCTTGCCGGCGTTGCGCGCCTTCTCGAAGTCGTCGTGCATGATGCGGGTGTCTTCGAGGTCCCAGAGGTCGACTTCCTGGAAGTAGTTGCCGACGTAGAGATCGAGGCGGCCGTCGCGGTTGTAGTCGAAGAACAGGGCGGCGTTGCCGTTCGCCCACTGGCTGCCGGCGCTGCCGTCGCGGCGCTTGAAGACCTTGTCGGTGATCTCCGTGAAGGTACCGTCGCCGTTGTTGCGGTAGAGCGAGTCGTTGCCCCAGCGCACCAGGTAGAGGTCGTCCCAGCCGTCGTTGTCGATGTCGCCCCAGATGGCGTCCATGCTGGTGCCGCGTTCGTCGTTGGCGTCGGCCAGGCCGGCGTCGGTGGCGCGCTCCGAAAAAGTGCCGTCACCGTTGTTGCGGTAGAGCATGTTGGGAGTGCCCTTGCGCGAGTTGGTGAGGAAGAGGTCGACCCAGCCGTCGTTGTCGTAGTCGCCGGCGGCGACGGCGGCACCGACGCTCGAGACCCAGGAGTTGATGTGGGCCAGCTTGCCGTCGAGCTGCGGCTTTTGATGGACGTGGTCGAAGCCCGCGGCGGCGGCGATCTCGGTGAAGATCGGAGTGACCTTGGCGACTTCCGTCTCCGCGGCCTGGGAGGCGTCTCCGGCACAGCCGCTGAGGCCGACGAGGGAGAGGATGAGCGCGATCAGGGGGAGGGCGAATCTCGACGGCTTCATGGCGTGTCCTCGGTCAGGTCTTCGGTTCGGGGTCGAAATTCTTCGGTATGGCTCGAAATTGACGATTTTTTGAAGTTTATGAGTAACTTTCTATTGTACCCCCGGACGGGGCCTCTCGCAACTCCGCGGCAGGGAATTTTTGCCCCCCCTCGACGGTTCTTTGAGGTGTTCATTCCCGCGCCCTCTCGGCACTCGGCGAGTCTTTCGTCGCTGGGGAACCCTCTACCTGGGACAAGCGCAAAAATGGGGCCTCGTCCCTATTCGCCGGAAGTCGTTGCCTTCCCTGGCGATCGGCGAGGCGCGCTGCCGGAGAGCGAATCTTCACGGAGAACACGACCATGAGCGAGATGCGAAACAAGAGCGACGACCAGTGGCGGCAGGAGCTCACTCCGGAGCAGTACCGGGTGATGCGCGAGAAGGGCACCGAGCGCGCCTTCACCGGCGCCTACTGGGACAACAAGGAGCCCGGGGTCTATCGCTGTGCCGGCTGCCGCTCGGAGCTGTTCCGCTCGGAGACGAAGTACGATTCCGGATCCGGCTGGCCGAGCTTCTGGGAGCCCAGCGAGGGCGATGCGGTGCGCCTCGAGCGCGACTCGAGCTACGGCATGATCCGCACCGAAGTGCTCTGTGCGAATTGCGATGCGCACCTCGGACACGTCTTCCCGGATGGTCCGCGGCCGACCGGCGAGCGCTACTGCATCAACTCCGTTTCGCTCGATTTCGAAGAGAAATCGTGAACCTTCGGCCCGTCACCGCGTAGGATCGCCCAGTGGGAAGTCCCTGCCGATCCTCCGGTGAGGCACCGGATTCGGCGTGGGGCCCATCGAAATCGACAGATGGCCCGTGGTGGCCCGGCGGCGGTCTCGACCAGGACCGCGCAGGGAAACCGCGGGCTTTTGCCTGACCAAAGGCTGGTGTCACCTCTCGCGGCCGCCCGGGCCGCAACGTCGGAGGTTGAAAAGAATCTCGTCTACTAGCAGCCAAGGAAGAGTCGCGGAGCGGACTTTTCTTCGGCCTGCAAGCGGAAGTCCAGGAGGGAGCTCATGTTGCGATCCAAGCTTGTGATCCTTGCGGTGTTGGCCCTGGGATGGGCCTTTCAGGCGACGGCCGAAACTCGGCTGTTGCGCTTTCCCGACATCCACGGCGACCGGGTGGTGTTTTCCTACGCCGGCGACCTGTGGAGCGCATCCGCCTCCGGCGGCGCGGCGACTCGACTGACCGCCCATCCCGGTCTCGAGCTGTTCGCCAAGTACTCGCCGGACGGCCGCTGGATCGCCTTCACCGGCCAGTACGACGGCGATGAGCAGGTCTACGTGATTCCCGCCGGCGGTGGCGAGCCGCGTCAGCTCACCTTCTATCCCGCCCTCGGCCCCTTGCCGCCGCGCTGGGGCTATGACCACCAGGTCTTCGGCTGGACCCCGGACAGCGAGGCGGTGGTCTTCCGTTCGGCCCGGGACGGCTGGGACCTGTCCGACGGTCAGCTCTTCACGGTGCCCCGAGAGGGCGGTCTGCCGGTGGCGCTGCCGATGCCGACGGCCGGCTCCGGCGATCTCTCCGCCGACGGCAAGCGGGTCGCTTACTCGCCTCTGTTCCGTGATTTCCGCAGCTGGAAGCGCTACGAGGGAGGCTGGGCCCAGGATCTGATGCTCTTCGACATCGAGGCCGGAACCACTCGCGAGCTGACCGATCATCCGCGCAGCGACCGCGATCCGATGTGGGTCGGCGACGACGTCTACTTCAGCTCCGATCGCAACGGCACCCTCAACCTCTATCGCTTGGCCGACGGCTCCGGAACGGCCGTCGCGGTGACCTCGTCGACGGAGGCCGACGTCCGCTGGCCGAGCTCCGATGGAGTCAACCGGGTGGTCTACGAGCTCGCCGGCACCCTGCACGTCTACGACGCGGCCGCCGACGCCTCCCGGGCCCTCGCCATCGACGTGCCGACGGACGGTCTGTGGACCCGGCCGGTGCGCAAGTCGGTCGCCGATCAGCTCGAGAACTTCGACGTCGGCCCGAAGGGCGAGCGCGCCGTCTTCGTGGCCCGGGGCGATGTCTTCTCGGTGGTGGTCGAGGACGGCCTGACCCGCAACCTGACCCGCACCTCTTCGAGCCACGAGAAGGGCGCTTCCTACTCGCCCGATGGCAAGCACATCGCCTTTCTGTCGGACCGCAGCGGTGAGGAGGAGCTCTATCTCATCGCCAGCGATGGCCGCGGCGAGTGGACCCGCCTGACCGACAACGGCGACACCTTCCGCTATGCCCCGGTGTGGTCGCCGGATGGCAAGTACCTGGCCTTCGGCGACAAGCGCGGCAAGCTCTTCGTGGTCACCGTCGAGGGGCGCTCGATGGTCGAGGTGGCGGGCGATCGCACTGGCACCATCGGGGACTTCGACTGGTCGCCGGACAGTGGCTATCTGGCCTTCTCGATGGGTGACCAGAACGAGCTCAACTCGCTGTGGATCTGGAGCCGGGAGGACGGCGAGCTCCGCCGGGTCACCAGCGATCGCTTCAACGAGTGGAGCCCGGCCTGGGGCGCCGGTGGCGAGTACCTCTACTACCTGAGTGATCGCGAGTTCGCGCCGCAGATCGGCTCCTTCGAGTGGAACTACGCGGTTGACCGGGAGACCTATCTCTATGCCCTGGCCCTGCAGGCCGACGGAGCCCATCCGTTCCCGCGCCACGCGGCCTTCGACGATGGCGACGAGGAGGAGAAGGACGAGCCGGCCGAGAACGGCGATGAGGGCAAGGCCGAAAAGAAGAAGGGCAAGAAGAAAGGCGACGCTGCGAAGGAAGACGATGGCGATGACGACAAGGGCCTCGAGATCGACTTCGACGGCCTCGCCGAGCGGGTGGCGCGGGTGCCCGTGGAGGCCGACAACTACGGCGCCCTGATGGCCGTCGAGGGCTACCTGATCTACGCCCGCACGTCGCCCTTCTACTACGGTCGCTCGGGGGATAGCCGGCCGTCGCTGCACGCCTTCTCGCTCGAAGACCGCGAGGCCTCGGAGATCGTCGGCGGCCTGGGCGGATTCGCTCTGTCGGCCGATGGCAAGAAGGTGATGGTGAGCCGCAACGGCAACTTCGAGATTCGGAAGATCGGCTCCAACGGCGACGGCGAGTCGGTCTCGACGGCCGGTCTCGAGGCGACGGTGGTGCCGCGCGAGGAATGGGCCCAGATCTACGACGAGGCCTGGCGCCGCTTCCGCGACTTCTTCTACGTCGAGAACATGCACGGCTACGACTGGCAGGCCCTGGCCGAGCGCTATCGGCCGCTGGTGGCGGAGGCCGGCCATCGCTCCGACATCAACTACATCATTTCGGAGCTGATCGCCGAGCTCAACGTCTCCCACGCCTACATTTCGGGCGGCGACATCGAGCTGCCGGAGCGTCCGGCGGTGGCCCTGCTGGGAGCCCGCTTCGAGCTCGACGAGGCCTCCAACCGCTACCGCATCGCCGAGATCTTCGCCGGTCAAAACGCCGAGGATCGCTATCGTTCGCCGCTCACCGAGGTCGGGGTCGGCATCGCCGTGGGCGACTACCTGCTGGCGATCGACGGCCAACGTCTCGAGGGCGGCGACAATCCCTGGCGCTTGTTGCGCCACCGCGCCGATCGGCCGGTGGAGCTGACCGTCGCCAAGCAGGCCGACGGCGAGTCTCGCCGGGTGATGATCGAGCCGCTGCGCAGCGAGGATCCGCTGCTCTACCTCGGTTGGGTGGAGCACAATCGCCAGCGCGTCGACGAGCTTTCCGATGGCCGCCTGGGCTACCTCCACATTCCCGACATGGGCGCCAACGGCATTCGCGAGTTCATCAAGTATTTCTACTCCCAGGTACGCAAGGAAGGCTTGGTGGTGGATGTGCGCGGCAATGGCGGCGGCAACGTTTCCCAGATGCTGATCGAGCGCCTGCGCCGCGACGTGCTGTCCCTCGGCTACCGCCGCGACAGCGAGTTCCCCTCGACCTATCCGGGGGTGGTCTTCGCCGGCCCGATGGCGGCGCTGCTCAACGAGACCTCGGCCTCCGACGGTGACATCTTCCCGGCGATGTTCCGCCAGGCCGGGCTCGGACCCCTGATCGGCAAGCGTTCCTGGGGCGGCGTCGTCGGCATCACCAATCACGGACCATTGATCGACGGCGGTGGCGTCTCGGTGCCCGAGTTCGGCTTCGCTTCGCCCCAGGGCGAGTGGATCATCGAGGGCTACGGCGTCGATCCCGACATCGAGGTGGAGAACGATCCGGCGTCGCTGTTGGCCGGTCGCGATCCCCAGCTCGAGCGCGCCGTCGAAGAGGTGCTGAAGGCGATCGCGGCCGAGGGCAGCTACCAGCTCCCGACGGAGCGACCGGCGGATCCGGTGAAGACCCCTTGAGCCCCTTCGAGCGGCGCCTGGCTTCGCCCAGGCTCTGATCTGCGAGCGATTCCGAGCCCGTCCCTGGCGGGCTCGGGTCTCCCGCTGGCGGCGGCCCGGGCAACGCTTGCAGAGCACCGGGGGCGAAAATCGCGGCATGGGTTTGACGTCGGTGACCGGGTCGAGCGAAAATTCACCCGGTTTCCGGAATGATTCAGGAGCCGAGAGGAGGATTGCATGTCAGTTCGTGCCGGCAGCTCGCTCTTCGCTGGCTTGTTCGCAGTGATGTTCGGCATGGTTGCCGAGGCCCAGAATCTCGAGAACGAAGACGGCGTGGCGGTCTATCGGGACCCTTCCTTCGAGGGCATTGCCGAGATCTTCGATCGCGACGTGCCGGACATGCGCCGCACGCGCGTCGGTGACGACCGGGTGACCTCCGTCGCCGTCAGCCGCAACTGCGTGGCGCGCCTCTATCAGCATCCGAACTACGGTGGTCGCTTCACCGAGGTGCGCGACGCCATCGCCGACCTGCGCGGCTCGGAGGTCGGCGACGACAGCGTCTCTTCCCTCCAGGTGCGATGTCAGGGCACCGCCATCGGCGGCCCCCACGGCGTCGTGACGGTGTATCGGGACCTGTCCTTCCGGGGCGTTTCCGAGAGCTTCGACCACGACATGCCGGACCTGCGCCGCAGCCGTGTCGGCGACGACACCATCACCTCCGTCTCGGTGTCTCGCGACTGCGTGGCCCGTCTCTACCAGCATCCCAATTTCGGCGGCCGCTACACCGAGGTACGCGATGCCATCGCCGATCTGCGGGGCTCCGAAGTGGGCGACGACGGAGCGTCTTCCCTGCAGGTGCGCTGTGATCTGCACGGCGGATCCCACGTCGGCGTGACCCTCTATCGGGACCTGTCCTTCCGGGGCGTTGCGGAGAGCTTCGACCACGACATGTCCGATCTGCGGCGCAGTCGTGTCGGTGATGACACGGCGACCTCCGTCGAGGTCTCCCGCGGCTGCGAGGCCCGCCTCTATCAGCATCCCAACTTCGGCGGCCGCTCCACCGAGGTGCGCGACGCCATCGCCGACCTGCGGGGATCGGAAGTCGGCGATGACGGCGCTTCGTCGGTGCGAGTGCGCTGTGACGATCCCTGGAACGACGACTCTTGGCACGGCGACTTCTGGAGCGACGATTGGGACTCGGAGGGGCCGGCCAACGAAGTGACTCCGCGCGGTGCGAGCCTGTATTCCGGAGCTGGCTTTCGCGGCATGCGCACCAGCTTCGACGACGAAGTGAGGGATCTCGACCGACACCTCATGAACGGCTTCCGCTCGCTGCGGCTGTCGGCCAAATGCGGCGTGCGCCTCTATCGCGAGGTCGACTTCAGCGGTCCCTACGTCGAGCTGTGGAACGACGAAGCCGATCTCGGATCGCGCCGCTATCGCTCTCTCCGCCTGTGGTGTGACTGAGGAATTCGCGATGGCGAAGCGGCGGAGCTCTCGGCCCCGAACCTCGCCGAGTCGATCTTCTCGAAGCGGTGGCTCGAAGCGCGGACGCTGGTCGTCCCGCCCGCTGTGGGCGTTGCTCGGCCTGTCGGCCCTCGGTGCCGCGGCGGTGGTGTTGTCGAGCCGACGGATTCGGCCCCTCGACGACTGGAGCGGTCTGCTCGACGAGGCTCCCGACAGCAAGCGACTGCTGCGTTTTCCGTCGGTGACGGTGCCGGTCGAAGGGCCGCAGGGCATTCTGGCGGTGGCCGATGGCGGCCATGGCGGGATTCCGGTGGTCTTCGTTCACGGCCTGGGAGGGGCGGCGGACCAGTGGCAGGGCCAGCTCGAGGCGGCCCGCGGTAGCCGGCGGGCCGTCGCCGTCGAGCTGCGTGGCCATGGCCGCTCCGACCCCGCCGATGATGGCGTTTATGGCATCGAGGAGTATGCCGACGACGTCATGGCGGTAGTGGACGATCTCGGTTTCGAGCGCTTTGCCCTGGTGGGTCACAGCCTGGGGGCGCTGGTCACCATCGAGGTGGCGGCGCGTCATCCGGAGCGGGTCGATCGGCTGCTGCTGGTCGATCCCAACGGCGATCAGTCGGGTCTGCCTCGGGAAGAGGTGGAGGGCTTTCTCGAGGTCTTCGCCGATCGGCCGGCGGAGGAGCTGCGCTTCCACTTCCAGCAGGTTCTGGCGGGGGCGGCCGAAGGGGTCAAGGAGCGAGTCCTGGCCGATCTCGACAACCTCGACGAAGCGGCGATCGCGCAGTCCCTCGGCGCTGCCGGGATCTATCCGGCAAGCGCGCGACTGAGTGCCTACGAAGGTCCTCGGCAGCTCCTGATCACCGAGCTCAATCAGCTCCCGATCAGTCTTCATCGCCTGCTGCCGGAGCTGCCCGTCAAGCTGATCGCCGGCACCAGCCATTGGGCGATGATGGACGACCCGGACTCGGTGAACGACGTCCTGCGCCTGTTCCTTTCCTAGCGAGTTGCTGGAAAACCCATCGACAACCTGCTCCCGGGTCCGAGAGGGCTGGGCGCCCCGGCCCGGCGGCGGCTCAGCCGCCGCGACGGGAGAGGAGGCCCAAGAACCACGCTGCTTGGGCCGGAGAGGGGCGCTCAGCCCGGGACGCGCAGTCAGGGGCGCGCAGCCCCTCTCGAAACAGACAGCTAGCAGCGCTGGAAAAGCCGCAAAACGGACTTTTTCAGCAGTCTGCTAGCCGGAGCGTTGGGATGAACGGCGTCGGATGAGGATTCCAGCGGCCCCCAGCAGGAGGCACAAGATCATCAGCCCCAAGGAGCCGAGGGTGGGTATTGCGGCGAGCGGTAGCCCGGGCCCGCCGGGATCAACGATCTGGCCGTCGTCTCCGGTGGCGTCGCCGAGGGCGTTGTCGGCCAAGTCGAAGGTCGCCGTGGCCACGGTCTGGCCGAATACGATCGTCGTGCCGAAGACTGCACCTGGCATGGAGTACCAAATCTCACTTGCCGAGCCCGGTGGGTTCGGGCCGTGCTTGCGGTAGGTGAGGCCTGCCAGACTCTCGATGCCGTGATAGAGCACGGTCACGGTGGCTGTCTCGCAGGGCAAGGAAAAGCCGAGCAGCCCGAACGGATAGGCATAGCCATCCGGATCCGGCGTGATGGCAACCGAGGTCTGGACTTCGTTGAGTTGGCTGCAGGCACCGCTCACTTCAACGCTCAGATAGCCGCCACCGTCAGCGGCGGGCAAAGAGGCCACATCGCTTTGCTCGGCGTCCGGGATGCCATCGCCGTTGCCATCGCCAAAGTTGGGCCCGGCGTTTTCGACGTCGGCGGGCACGCCATCGAAGTCTTCGATGATGAACTCGGCGGTGACCATTTGCGGCGCGGTGACGTTGTCGAGATCACAGGTGAGACCCACACAG
>JBCCHV010000085.1 GCA_039028635.1 Acidobacteriota bacterium | reverse complement strand
GAACCGCCTCGCGCTTGAACTCCTCACTGAAACGACGACGCTTCTCAACCATTTTGTGAACTCCTCCAGGCCTATTCTCATAGGCACGGTTTCTGTCCACAAAATCGGGGCAACTCCATAAAGGCGCCCCCCTCGGCCGCACGCACATGTCGCGCGGCCTCACCCCCGTCCTCGGCGGCTTTGCCGCCGCCTCGCTGCTTCGCGCTCGGTAGCCGTCTGCTTGGCTAGCAGACGGCTGCTCTCTTCCACCTGCCGAGAATTCGGGCACCCTCTCAGCCTGCGCGGCCCGGCACCACGCACATATTGTGCGATTCGAGGCCGGCCAGGCACCACTCAGCCGAGCGACCCCCGCCTCGGCGGCTTTGCCGCCGAGGATGGAGGTGCCTTGAGCTACCAAGACCGTCGAGGGCAGAAAGCGGCCGTCTGCTAAGTGAGCAGACGGCCTCCGAGCGCATGAGCGCGAGGCGGCGCCGAAGGCGCCGAGGTCGGGGGTGAAGCCGCACGACATGTGCGTGCGGCTGAGGGGGACGCCTTTAGCCCCCCTGAAAAAAACAGCTATTCGAAGTCGCCGCGGACGAACAGGGAGCGTAGGCGGAAGCCGGCGCTTTCGATGGCTTCTCGGCCGCCTTCTTCGCGATCGATGAGGGTGACCATGGAGTCGACCCGGTAGCCCTCTTCGACCAGCCGCTGGGCGGCTTTGAGGGAGGAGCCGCCGGTGGTGACGACGTCCTCGACCACCACCACGACGGATCCCGCCGGCACCCGCGAGGCGCCTTCGACGGCGACCCGGGTGCCGTGGGCTTTGGGCTGGCGGCGGACGACGAGCTGGTCCCAGGGCTGGCGCCGCAGGTGGCTGACCACCGACACCGCCGCCGAGATCGGTACCGAGCCGAGCTCGAGACCGCCGATGGCGCGCACTTCGGCGGCCTCCGGCAGGGCTGCGATGGCGTCGACGAAGAGCTGACCGGTGAGATAGGCGCCCTCGGCCCCCAGCACCGTTTGCTTGCTGTCGAAGTAGAAATCCGATTCCCGGCCGCTGGCGAGGATCACCCGGCGCCGTTGATAGCTGCGCTCGGCGAGGATCTCCTGCAGTCGCTGGCGGGCCTGGTGAGGGGAGGGGTCGGTCATGGCGCAGTTCTCCGGTGAATCAGATCCGTCGGTTCGTCACCTCACTCTACCGAAGCTGGCGGGCATCCGGGAGACCGCGAATCGACGCCAGGACGGCGCGGAATTGGCTACCATAGGAGATCTCGATGACTGGTTCGATCCGGACTCGGCCGTGGCGGCCGGTCCCTACCGGGTGCTCATCCCGAAAGGATGTCGATGCTGCCAAGGAAGCTCGTCCCGTTGCTCCTCTCCCTGGCCCTCGCGGTCACCTTCGTCTTCTCTTCTGTCACCGCCCTGGCTGCCCAGGAAGCGGAACCCGTCAATGATGAAGAGACGCTCTGGTCCGCCAAGACTTTTCGCGGCCTCGCCCTACGCTCCATCGGCCCGGCCCTGACCTCCGGCCGAATCATCGACCTCGCCGTCGAAGCCGACAACCGCAAGCACTACTTCGTCGCCGTCGCCTCCGGCGGCGTCTGGGAGACCACCAACTCGGGAACCACCTGGAAGGCGATTTTCGATGGCGAGGGCTCCTACTCTATCGGCTGTCTCGCCCTCGATCCGCGCAATCCGCTGGTGCTGTGGGTCGGCACCGGCGAGAACAACAGCCAGCGCAGCGTCGGCTACGGCGATGGCCTCTACAAGTCGATCGACGGCGGCAAGAGCTTCACGAAGATCGGTCTCGAGGAATCGGAGCACATCGGCAAGATCGTCATCGATCCGCGCGACTCCGACACCGTCTATGTCGCCGCCCAAGGCCCGCTTTGGCGCGCCGGCGGAGACCGCGGCCTCTACAAGACCGTCGACGGCGGCGAGAGCTGGGAGCGCATCCTCGAGATCGACGAGCACACCGGCGTTTCAGACCTGGTCTACGACCCGCGAGATCCGGACATTCTCTATGCCGCCGCCTACCAGCGCGGCCGCCGCGTCTGGGCCTTGATCAACGGCGGCCCGGGCTCCGCCATCTATCGCTCGATGGACGCCGGCGAGACCTGGGAAAAGCTCAGCGGCGGACTGCCGACGGAGGACATGGGCCGCATCGGCCTCGCCCTGTCGCCGGCCGATCCCGACCGCCTCTACGCCATCATCGAAGCGGCCGGTGACGAAGGCGGCTTCTACCGCTCGACGGATCAGGGCAACTCGTGGGAAAAGCGCAGCTCCTATGTCAGCGGCAGCCCGCAGTACTACCAAGAGCTGGTCGCCCATCCGCTGCTGCCCGACCGGGTGTTCTCGATGGACACCTACCTGCAGGTCACCGACGACGGCGGCAAGACCTTCCGCGGCGCCGGCCAGAGCTCCAAGCACGTCGATGAGCACGCCCTCTGGATCGATCCGGACGACGGCGACTACATCCTCGCCGGCGGCGACGGTGGCATCTACGAGAGCTTCGACGGTGGCCAGAGCTGGCACTTCAAGGCCAACCTCCCGATCACCCAGTTCTACAAGATCGCCGTCGATCAGGACCTGCCCTTCTACAACGTCTACGGCGGCACCCAGGACAACTTCACCCTCGGAGGCCCGTCACGTACCCGCTACGCCCACGGCATCGCCAACCGGGACTGGTTCATCACCCTCGGCGGCGACGGCTTCCAGCCGCGCATCGATCCCACCAACGCCGACACCGTCTACTCTCAGTGGCAGTACGGCAATCTGCACCGCTTCGACCGCCGCACCGGCGAACGGGTGGAAATCCAGCCGCAGCCGGCGGAAGGGGACGATCCGCCGCGCTGGAACTGGGACTCGCCGCTGCTGATCAGCCCGCACGACCCGAGCCGCCTCTACTTCGGCTCTCAGCGGCTGTTTCGGAGCGACGACCGCGGTGACTCCTGGCAGGCCGTTTCCGGCGACCTAACGCGCCAGCTCGACCGCAACCAACTCGAGGTGATGGACCAGGTGTGGAGCGTCGACGCGGTCGCCAAGAACCGCTCGACCTCGCCCTACGGCAACCTCACGGCGGCCGCCGAATCGCCGCTGGTCGAAGGCCTGCTCTACACCGGCAGCGACGACGGGCTGCTCCACGCCCGCGAGGGCGACGACGCCGAGTGGCGAGCGATCGACGACATTCCGGGCATTCCCGAAGGCAACTATGTCGCCCATCTGGAGGCCTCGCAGCATCAAGCTGACCGCGTCTACGCGGTGTTCAACAACCACAAGGCCGGCGACTTCGCGCCCTATCTCCTGCGCAGCGACGACCGCGGCCGCAGTTGGCGAATGATCAACGGCGACCTGCCGAAGCGCGGCCCGACCTGGGCCTTCGCCGAGGATCCGGTGGACCCCGACCTGCTGTTCGCCGGTACCGAGGTCGGCGTCTACTTCACCCGCGACGGCGGCGAGCACTGGATCCGCCTGCAGGGCGGAATGCCGACCATTTCGGTACGCAGCCTGGCGATCCAGGAGCGCGAAACGGATCTGGTGGTCGGCACCTTCGGCCGCGGCATCTACATTCTCGACGACTACGCCGCGCTGCGCACCGTCGATCCGGAGGCCGCGGCCCAGCTCTTCGCCGGCCGTCCGGCCCGCGCCTATATCGAAGCCATGCCCCTCGGCCTGCGCGGGCGCAGCTTCCAGGGCGACTCTTTCTACCTGGCCGACAACCCGCCCTTCGGGGCGGTCTTCACCTACTACCTCAAGGACGGCCTCGAAACCCGCCGGGAGAAGCGCCGCAAGGCCGAGCAGGAGGCCCGCGAAGGCGAGCCAGAGTCTTCCGACAAGGGCAAGGGCAATGGCAAGAAGAAAGCCGCCGAGGAAAGCCCCGCCAAGGTGCCTTATCCGAGCGTCGACGAGCTGCGCGCGGAGGATCGCGAGAAGGATCCGGAGGTGATTCTCACGGTGCGCGACGGCGACGGTGCGGTGGTTCGCCGCTTGAGCGGTCCGGCCGGCAGCGGCTTCCATCGGGTGGCCTGGAACCTGCGCTATCCGGCGAGCGATCCGGCCCAGCTCGACCCCCGGCCGACCTCCCTGTTCGCCACCGAGCCACGCGGTCCGATGGTGCTTCCAGGGACCTACACGGTGGAGCTGACGAGCTGGATCGATGGTCAGGAGACGGCCCTGACCTCAGCCCAGGAGTTCCGCGTCATCGACCTCGAGGACTCGCCCCTGTCAGCTTCCGAACGCACCGCCGCCCATGACTTCCATCGCCGTACCGCCGATCTCCAGCGGACCCTCCAGGGGACCCTCGAGCTGGCCGACGAGACCGCCTCTCGGCTCGACCACCTGGCGGTGGCCTTGCGCTCGACGGTGGGCATCGATCCGTCCCTCGATCAACGGGTTCACGAGCTGCAAAATCGCCTGGCGGATCTGCGCATCGGCCTCGAGGGGGACCCCACCATGGGCCGCCGCGAAATGCCCCAGAGACCTTCCGTCGGAACCCGTCTGGGGCGCATCTTGCGCGGCCGATGGGGCACCACCAGCGCTCCCACCCAGACCCAGAAGGACTCCTTCGCCATCGCCAGCCGTCAATTCTCGGCCCTGCTGGCGGACCTCGAAAGGCTGATCGATGACGACCTCACCGCCCTCGAGACTGCGGCCGAGGGCGCCGATGCGCCGTGGACTCCCAGCCGTCGGCCGGACTGGCCCGCGGTGCCGGAGGGACCGTGATCGACCTGCGCCAGATCAGCGCCAAGAGCTTGATTCTGATCCTGGTTCTCTGGCTCGGCACCGCGGTCCTGCTCTTCCAGCTCGGCCCCTATGCCGAGCTGAGAGCAGCCGCCGGTGACGCCGGCCTGCCCGAAGAAGCCGCCGGCTACAGCTTGCCCGAGCTCGAGGCCAGCCTGGAAGCCCTCGGCGAGGACGGTCGCGAGACCTACCGCGGCTTTCAGGGCCTCGATCTGATCAACGCCGTGCTCACCGCGGTGTTCTTCAGCCTCTGCCTGCGGTTCTGCTTCCAGCGCCTGTTCTCGCCCGGCAACCCGGCCCAGTGGCTCGCCCTCCTTCCCGCCGTCGTCGGCGCCGCGGAAGTGGTCGAGAACCTCGCCCTGCTGAGTCTGGCCGGCTCCTTTCCGACCTTGCCCGAAAGCCTCGCCAATCTCGCCTCCCTGGCCACCCGCATCAAGCTCGGCGTCAGTGCGGTGGTGCTTCCCGGCACCCTGGTGGCGCTCCTCGCCACCGCCCTCAAGGCCATCGCCCGGCGCCGCTGAAGGAGGACCTGATGATGCTCAGCCCTGTCTGCCGATTTCGCCGCCAGCTCCTCGCGCTCCTGGTCGGCGGTGTCCTGGCCACCGGCGCCGCCGCTGGCGAAACCCTGGTGGTGGCCAACAAGTCGGAGGCCACCGTCTCGCTGCTGGACCTGACCTCGCAGCAGGTGGTGGCGACACTCCCGACCGGCGAAGGCCCGCACGAGGTCGCCGTGTCGCCGAACGGTCGCCAGGCCCTGATCTCGAACTACGGCCGGCGCGGTGCGCCCGGGCGCACCCTGACCCTGATCGATATTCCACGGGCCCGGGTGCTCAAGACCCTCGACCTCGGCTATCCACGTCCGCACGGCATCGTCTGGCTCGATGACCGTCACGCCGTGATCACCGTCGAAGGCGCTCAAAAGGTCGTCGAGCTCGACGTCGAGGACGGCAAGATCCTGCGCGAGCTCGCCACCGACCAGGAGATCTCCCACATGCTCGCCGCCGACCCGGCAAGCGAGCGCGCCTACGTCACCAGCATCGGTTCCGGCACCTTGACGGTCTTCGACCTCGCGGACGGCAAGCGCCTACGCCATGTCGCCACCGGCGAAGGTGCCGAAGGGGTCGCGGTGACCCCGGACGGCAAGCGCGTCTGGGTGACCAACCGCGGCGCCGACACGGTCAGCGTCGTCGACGCCACGAGCCTCGAAACGGTCCAGCAACTGGCGGTCTCGGGCTTCCCGATCCGCATCCAGATCACCCCCGATGGCGGCCACGCCCTGGTCGCCAACGCGCGCGCTGGGGATCTCGCCTGGATTGCGACCTCGCCGCCCTACCGGATCGAGCGAATCGCCCTGCCCCTCGACCGAAAGGACGTCGAGGGACGCCTGTTCCGGGACCGCTTCGGTGACAGCTCGGTCCCCATCGGCATCGTCATTCACCCCTCCGGGAAGACCGCCTACGTCGCCCACTCGAACTCCGACGCCATCTCGGTGATCGACCTCGAGCAGCGCCAGCGCAAGGGCCTGTTGACGGCCGGCAAAGAACCCGACGGCATGGGCTACTCGCCCCTCGAAGTCGCCAGCAAGCGCTGAGGGACGGCGGCAGGAAATTCTCCCTCGGAGGGAGAAAATTCCTCCTCGAAGGACTGCCTTCGGGCTAGGAAACGCCTGGATTCTCGGGGACTGGGATGGCGGTACCGATCTTGCTCCCTCCGAGCCTTGCAGGGCAGCGCATGCCTTGCCTCATTATTTTAGAGTTCGGCGTTATATCCTTGCGCCCTAACGTCCCCGGAGGGCAAGCACTATGCTGCGAAGGCTTTTCGTGCCTGCATTTCTGTTGGCTCTGCTCTGCTGGTGGTGCCTGCGTCACCACGCGCCCCGAATCGAGAGCTCGCTGGCGGCGGCCGCTCAGCAGCGGCTGGCGGAGGCAGGATTTCCCGACCTCACGGCCACCGTCGACGGCCGGGACCTGACCCTCGACGGCCAGGTCGATTCTCCGCGCGCCAGCAGCATCGCCGAGCAGACCGTCGGTGAGATCCACGGACTGCGCACCGTCACCAACCTGCTCGCCGTCACGCCGGGTCCGGCGATCCCGGCTGCCGCCGGAGCCGCCTACCTCGAGCTTGGCAGCGATGACTCGGACACCATTCGCCTCGGCGGCCAGGTCGGCGATGAGGAGAGCCGCCGCGGCCTGGTTTCGGCCGCTGGCGAAGCCTTCGGGGCGGAGCGCATCCGGGACGAGCTCGAGCTGAGGCCCGGAGCTCCGGCTTGGGATTCCTTCCGGGCCTGGCTCGCGAGCTATGACTCGCCTCCCTTCGAGGGCGTCCAGTGGCGCTTCGAGGAGGGCATTCTGCGCCTCCGAGGCCGAGTCTTCGACCAGGGCGCCCGGCAGCGCCTGACGGCAGTCGCCGCAGCCAGCCTGCCGGCCGGGATCGAGCTCGTCGACGAGCTCGAGATCATCCCGCCGACCAGCGCCGCCGACCTGCAGCGCAGCCTCGATCAGACCGTCCAACTGCAAAACGTCGAGTTCGAGAGCGGCAGCGCCCGGCTCACCGCCGTCGGCCGGGCCACCCTCGACGGCATCGCCGAAGCGCTGGCGAAACTGCCGGCGCTGGAGGTCGAGATCGCCGGTCACACCGACTCGCAGGGCGATCCGGCCTTCAACCTGCAGCTCAGTCGCGACCGCGCCGCCGCCACTCGCGTCTACCTGACGGACCGCGGCATCACCGCCGACCGCATGACCGCCGTCGGTTATGGTCAGACCCGGCCGATCGCCGACAACGCCACCGCCGAGGGACGGCGGCGCAACCGTCGAATCGAATTCCAAGTGAGGGAAGACTGATGGGATACCTGATCACTCAGATGCTGTTGTGCTTGTTGATCGCCTTCCTCCTCGGCCTGCTCGCCGGCTGGCTGCTGAAAAGCCTGTTCTTCGGACGACGTCTCGATCAGATGGAGCGCGAGTGGCAGGACAGGGTGAATCGCTGTCGCGCCGATGGACGCAAGCTCAAGGCCCGCGCCGACACCCTCGAGGCCGATCTCGAACACGAACGGGAGCGCTGGGTCAAAGAGCGCAAGGCCCTCGAACAGCAGGCCGAAGACGCCATGGCGCACGGCCGCCGCGACATCGAGGGCCTCGAGGCCCAGCTCGCCGAACGGGACGAGCAGGTCACCGCCGGAGCCCATCAGCTCGCCTCCCTCGAGGCTGAGCTCAGCGGCCGTGGCGAGCGGCTGAGCCGTGCCGACGACGAGATCAAGACCCTCCAGGGGCGCCTCGAGGGCGCCGAGAGGGACCTCGCCGACCGCACCGCCGATGCCGACAAGGCCCGCGCCGAAGGCTCCGAGCAGAGCGACCGGGTGGCGACTCTGACCGCCAGCCTGGCGGCGTTGCAGCAGAAGCTCGATGCCGGCCACGGGGAGCAGGACAGCCGCTTCGCCGCCCTCGAAGAGCAATGGAAGTCACGCTACGAGTCGGCCCGCGCCGCGAGCGCCGAGGAGCTCGCCGGCCGGGACCAGCGCATTGCCGAGCTCGAAGCCAAGCTCGAGCGCTCCCGCGGCGACAGCGCCAGCCGCATCGCCGAGCTCGAGGTCGCCCTCGACGAATGCCGCCGCGACAGCGCCGGGGGCGAAGAGCTCGAGACGCTGCGCAAGGAAGTCCAGCTGTTGAAGTCGAGCGCCGGCCGAGCCGTGCCGGCGGAGAAGGACGACCTGAAGAAGATCTACGGTATCGGGCCGGTACTCGAGCGCCTGCTCAATGGCCTGGGAATCCAGAGCTTCCGGCAGATCGCCGCCTGGGACGACGCCGACATCGCCTGGGCCGCCGCCAAGCTCGAGGACTTCCCGGACCGCATCAAGCGCGACGACTGGATCGCCGGAGCCAAGCTCGAGCACCGCAAGAAGTACGACGAGGAAATCTGATTCGAGACCCCTTGGCCTGCCGAGGACCTTCGGCAGGCCAAGGAGCGACCGCTCCGAAACGGCGCCGCGATGGGCGCCAATGGCGAGGCCTTCAGAGCTCGTCGTCGGCCCGTCCGCGGGCCCTCCCCGACTCGACGCAGGCATTGGCCTGGGACGATCCGAGGTCCGACGGTGCGATGCAGCAGGTCATCATCACCACCCCATCGGCGGTCTTCCACTCGGCGCACTCGGTGGCGCTGCTGTTCTGGTTGCAGTTCATGTAGTCGGCGGTCGCCTGCCAAGTCATCCCCATGTCGAAGGCGCCAACGGGCGCTGCAAAGGCGAGAGAAAAAGCCAACAGCAGAACTGGGCCCAGCCGCTTCACAGCTCGGTCCCCCCACCCGGGCCACGGGCCGCCTGGGTGCTCTTGCAGGCGCCCTCGTCGCTGGTGCCGACGGCCCCGGGAGGAATGCAGCAGGCCTTGAGCACGAAGCCCTGGACGATCCACTCGGCACATTCGGAGGCGTTGCTCAGGATGTTGCAATCGAGATAGTTCTCGGTCGGCTCCCAGACGCCTTGGGGCTCCTCGATCCAGCCGAGAGTGGTCGGCACGGCGAGCCCTGCCAGGACGACGGCGAGGCCCGCCAGGAGCGCTCCGGATTTCTTCACAGCGATCATCGTCTTTCTCCTATCGGTCGGGGTTCAGAGACCTGGCCCTGTCGTCTCAGCAGTCGGCGACAGAGGCTACCGTTGCGACGATACGCGCCGTCAGGCGATGGATCGGATCAGCCATCGCTCATGGCGGTGATCTGCAGCGCCAGCTCGTTCGCCTCGGCCTCGCGATCCTGGGCCCGATAGAGGCGGTGGAGCCGCGTCAAGGCCCGCTGGGTGTAGCTGTCCATCGGACCACGCCGCTCGCGGATCAGCGGCAGGCTGCGCTCGAGCAGAGGCTCGGCCTCGTCAAAGCGCTCCTGGACCGTCAGCACCTCCCCGAGGGCACTCTCGGCCCAGGCGATCAGGGTGTTGCCCGGCGGAAGCTGCGGACGCCAGGCGGCGAGCTCGCGGCGCAGCAGCGCCTCGGCTTGGCCGGCTCGACCATCCTGGGCCAGCAGCGAGCCGAGCTCGGCCCGCAACCGCAGGTGCTGAACGTGCCCCGACGGGAACAGTTCGATCGCCTGGCGCAGCGCGGCCTCGGCACGAGCCCAATCACCGCGATCACGATGGAAGGCCGCCAGGTTGTTGAGGGTCGGAGCGAGGTCCGGATGATCGGAGCCCAACAGGCGGCGCTTCTGGGCCAGGGTGAGCTCGAGCAGCGGCTCGGCTTCGTCGAGCTTGCCGAGGTCGATCACCGTCGAAGCCAGGTTGCCGAGGGTCGAAGCGATCAGGGGATGGGGCTCGCCGTAGACCCGACGCCGGATCTCGAGGGCCTCGCGATAGTGAGTTTCGGCCGCGGCCGCATCGCCGCGACGGTTGTAGACGTGGGCCCGGTTGTGGAGCGCTCGGGCGAGCTCGGCCTCGTCCGCCGGCCGCAGGTCGCGAGCCAACCGCAGGGCCTCCTCCGCCGCCGTCTCGCCGAGCTCGAAGTCGCCTTCGGCGCACAGGCTGTAGACCAGCACGTTGTGGGCGGCGACGGCGGCAGGATCAGCCATCCCGAGGGGGCCGCGATAGAGGTCGATCGCCTGCTGCGCCAGGTCGCGAGCGCGGGCATAGTCGCCCACCTCCACCCAGGCGGCGGCAACCTCTCCCAAGGCCCGGGCGACCTCCTGCTGAGAGCTCTCGTCGACCGCTTCCTGCCGCCACAGACTCAACGACTCATCGAGGTGCTCGACCGCCGCCTCGCCCTCTCCCTGGGCCAGCAAGACCCGGCCGATGGTGCCATGGAGCCGCGCCCGCAGGCGGGGCTCCGTCGCCAGCTCTTCGCGGATCAGGCGGTCGCTGTGCCCGAGGGCATCGGCCACCGTCCAAGGCTCCCCCCGCGCCACGCCGGGATCGGCGAGAGAGAACAGCCGTTCGGTGAAGGCGAGCACGCGCTCCGTCGCCCCCTGCTGTTGCCGCACCAGGTCGCGCTCGCGCGCGATGCGACGATTCTGCAGCAGCAGCATCGAGACCAGCGCCAAGGCCAGCCCGGCGGCCACCGCGGCGGCGATCACCGCCCGGCGCCGGCGGCGCAGGAATTTGCCCAGGCGGTAGGAAGGCCCCGCCACCCGCGCCGCCACCGGAAAGCCTTCGAGGTGGCGCCGGAGATCGTTGGAGAATGCCTCCGCCGAGGAGTAGCGATCCTGCGGTGCCACCTCGAGGGCCTTGAGCACGATCGCGTCGAGATCTCCCGCCAGGAGCGCCCCACGATCCCCCATCCGGGCGCTTGGCGAGGCCGGCGGCGCGCTGGTGATCTGGGCCTCGGCATCGGCCGCCGATCGGCCCTCGAGGCGGTGCGGGAGCTCGCCCGTGAGCAGCTTGTAGAGCAGCACCCCCAAGGAGTAGATGTCGCTGGCGGTGGTCACCGGCTGGCCGCGCATCTGCTCGGGGCTGGCATAGCTCGGGGTCAGGACCCGCATCCAGGTCGCCGTCGCCTCCTCACCGTCGTCACCGGCCAGGCCGGCATTGAGTATCTTGGCGATACCGAAGTCGAGCAGCTTGGGCGTGCCGTCGGCGGTGACCAGGATGTTCGAGGGCTTGAGGTCCCGATGGACGATCAGGTTTTGATGGGCGTACTGCACCGCCGCCAGGATCTTGCGGAACAGCGTCAGGCGCTGCTGCAGGCCCAATCGCTGCTGGTCGCAGTAGACATCCACCGGCTGCCCGCTGATCAGCTCCATCACGAAGTAGGGCAATCCGTGGTCGGTGGTTCCGCCGTCGAACAGCCGGGCGACGAAGGGATGATCGAGATGAGCCAAGATCTTGCGCTCGGCGGTGAAGCGCCGCCGCGACTCCTCGCCCTCCATGTCGCGCCGAATCAGCTTGACCGCCACCCGCCGCTCGAAGTCGCCCTCGCGGCGGGCGGCGTAAACCGTGCTCATGCCACCGCGGCCGATGGCGTGGAGGAGGCGATAAGCACCCACCCGCTCGACGGGCAAGGTCTCGGTAACGCCTGCCGGCCCGTCGCTCGCCTCTTCCCGCTCCCGGCGCAGCACCGGCTCGGCGAGAAACTCGCCCGCCGCCCGGTCCGCCCCCAACAGGCGACGCACCGCCCGGGCCAGCCCCGGCGACTCCTCCTCGAGAGCGTCGAGAAGGGACCCTCGCTCTTCCGGATCGAGATCCAGGGCTTGCAGGAAAATCTCGTTGATGCGCCGCCACTGCCGCCGGTCAGTCATCGCCGGGCTCCTCGGCCAGATAAACGTAGAGCCAGGCTCGGGCGGTTCGCCACCGGCGCGTCACCGTCGCCGACGAGAGGTCCATCACCTCGGCGATCTCCTCCTTGGTGAGACCACCGAAGTACTTGAGCTCGACCAGGCGGGCGAGACTCTCGTCCTGGGCTTCGAGGGTGCGCAAGGCCTCGTCGAGGGCCAACAGGTCCGCCGATCGCTCGACGGACAGGTGCTCGAGCTGCTCGATGGGGATTTTCTGGGCATTGCCGCCCCGCTTGACCTTGGCATGGCGCCGGGCGTGATCCACCAACACCCGACGCATCACCCAACCGGCCACCGCGAAGAAATGCACCTGGTCCCGCCACTGCACCTGATCCTGGCGCACCAGCCGCAAGAAGGCCTCGTTGACCAGCGCCGTCGTCTGCAGCGTGTGCTCGTCGCGCTCGCGGTTCATGAAGCTGCCGGCGAGGCGATGGAGGCGGTCGTGGACCAGCTCCATCAGGCGTTCGAGCACGCTGCCGTCGCCACCGCTCCAGGCCATCAACAAGCGGGTGATCTCATGCTCATCGGAGAGATTCATGTAAATCTCACTCTAGCAGGCTGCGCCACAGCCCTGGCGCGACTCCTGCAGCCAGGATCGCTCGTTCCCGAAGGGCTCGAGGCCTCTCCCCATCCACCGTGCGGACCGCTCCTGATACCGGACGAGCTGGCATAGAATGACGGCGCCTTCGCAATCGCAGGTTGGCAGATTTTCACTGCCCCGGACGCCGGGGAGGAGGGATGCCGTGGCTCGAGCATTGACCGGTGGCACCAAGATCGTGAGCTGGATCTGCCAGCTCGTAGTGGCCGTCATCCTGTTCCAAACTCTGTTCTTCAAATTCACCGGCGCCGCCGAATCGGTCTACATCTTCGAGACCCTCGGTGCCGAGCCCTGGGGCCGCCTGGGCAGTGGCGTCGTCGAGCTGATCGCCGGCATCCTGCTGCTGATTCCCCGGCGCGCGGTCTGGGGAGCTCTGCTCAGCGCCGGCGTGATCGTCGGCGCCATCGGCGCCCACCTGACCAAGCTCGGCATCGAGGTGCAGGGCGACGGCGGGCTGCTCTTCATCCTCGCCCTGGTCGTCCTGGTGGGTTCGCTGGTGATTCTCTTCCTGCGACGGAGCGAGCTGCCTTTTTTTCAGCGGGGCTAGAAAGGCGCCCAAGAAAAATCAACCGCTCGTGTCGTGATTCGGGCGCGCTTCTCGTCGATGTAGGGCGAGGCCTTCCAGCGCGGAGGGCTTCCATCGACTACTACGACGACTCCCGTCGAGGAGATATTCAACATGAAGCGCAGTCTGTTTCTACTTTCCACCCTCTTCTTCCTGACCGCTGCCGCCTCGGCCCAGGTCAATCCCAGCGCCACGGTCTGGCCGATCAGCGCCAGCGCCACCGCCGACGAGGTCGACAAACCGTTCGGCTTCCGGGTGCTCTGCGGTGCCTGCACGGACCCCGACGATGCCGATTTCCACCGCGGCATCGACATCCGGGAGCCCCGCGGCACGAACGTTCACACGGTCTGGAACGGTACCGTCGTGAGGCTCCGCCAGAACGCCAACGAGCTGCGCCGCTGGGGCGATTTCGTGGTCATCGCCCTCGATCCCATCACCCGTCCCGACGGTCAGATCCTCACCGACCACAAGATCGCCTACCTCCACCTCGACAGCGTCGAGAGCAACCTCTCGGAAGGCACCCGGGTCACCACCGGTCAGAAGGTCGGCGAGGTCGGCGACAGCGGCCAGGGGATCAACACCGTCCATCTCCATTTCGACTACTACCAGGGCTCGAGTGATCGCTGGATTCGGCGCGCCGAGGCGCGCAGTCCGCTCGAGATCCTGCCCTTCACCAGCCAGGTCCCCACGGTCCAGCTCACCACCCCGTCGACGGACATCCTTCGCCTGGTGGTCGAGCAGGAGCCGGAGTCCTTGGACATCGTGCGCTTCCGCATCGACCACAACGGCTGGTCACGGGTTCACGGCACCGACCCGATCATCCTCGACTTCAACGAGAAGATCGGCATCAACATGACCGCCCCGGACTTCGAGGACGAGAATCCCTTCGAGGGCACCACCTATCTGCCGCGCTACTTCAACCACAATTCCAGCCACTACGAGCTCCGCATCGAGCTCGATGGCGACTGGCAGAACGCCGACACCTTCACCGTCACCCTGACCAACGCCCGCGACGTCGACTACGTCTACAACATTTTCTTCTAGGGGGATCCTGTCCTCCATCGGCGAGGGAGGCCTAAGAAAAAGCGCCCTCCTCGCCGGCCGCTTCCGAAGCGGCGTGCTACTCCGTGACAGTGCGGACCGACCGGACCCTCTCACCGATCCAGGGCAGCGCTTTTCCTTCACCCCTGAAACGCCAGCCGGCCCTCTGCCGTAGGGTCGGACCATGAACAAGACAATTTCCGGCGCCCTCGGCGCCTTGCTGATTCTCGGTTTGGCCAGCGGCTGCGCGAACAGCGGCCCGAAGGTCGCGCCGCAGGCCGATCTGGTGATCCACGGTGCCACCCTCATCTCACCCGAAAGGGAGCAGCCGCTGGCCGAGGCCTGGGTGACGATTCGCGATGGCCACATCGATGCCGTCGGCACCGGCGAGGCGCCGGCGGCGACCGCGACCCTCGACGCCGAGGGGAAGTTCCTGATTCCCGGGCTGATCGACTCTCACGTCCACCTCGCCGGAGTTCCGGGCTTTCCTTTCAATCCACCGCCGGAGCTCGCCCCCTTGACCGCCGCCTACGAAACCCAACTTCCGCGCAGCTATCTCTACTTCGGTTTCACCACCCTGATCGACCTCAACGTCGTCGATCGGGCGGCCCTCGAGCGCTTCCGGCGGGCGCCGCTGGCACCGGATCTGTTCGATTGCGGCGGCGCCCTGGCTCTCGCCAACGGCTATCCGATGAGCTTCCTGCCGCCGACGGTGGGCTTCGCCCTCTACCCCAACTTCCTCTGGGACGAGCGCGACGAGGGGGCGATTCCGGAAGGCCTCGAGGCCGCCGACCACACCCCCGCGGCGGCCGTCGGGAGGGTCGCCGAAGGCGGGGGAATCTGCATCAAGGTTCACCACGAGGACGGTTTCGGCGCGGCCAAGATCTGGCCGACACCGCCCCTCGGGATGATCCAGAAGGTGGTCGAGGCCGGCCGCCAGCGCGGCCTCCCCGTCACCATTCACGCCAATTCCTACGAGTCCCACCGCTTCGCTGCCGACAGCGGGGCCGACGTGGTGGTCCATGGCCTTTGGAACTGGGACGGCCTGACCGCCCCCGGCGGCGAGCTACCGGCCGAGATCCGCCAGGTGCTCGACCGCCACCTCGCCGCCGGCACCGGCATCATGCCGACGGGCCAGGTACTCCAAGGGCTGCGCGATCTGTTCGACGACGGTTACCTCGACGATCCTCGCCTCGCCGCCGTGCTTCCGGCCGAGCTGCTCGCCTGGTACCACCGCCCCGAGGCCGGCTGGTTCCGGGAGCAGCTGCGGCGCGACTTCGACGGCCTGCCGAACGAGACCATTTCCTACCTGTTAGGCAACCGCATCGACCAAGCCGACCGAGTGGTGCGGTACCTCGCCGAAGGCGGTGGCCGCCTGCTCTTCGGCAGCGACACCACATCGGGGCCGACCTATGCCAACCCACCGGGTTTCAACGGCTTTGTCGAAATGCAGGGTTTGCAGCGCGCCGGCGTGACGCCGCGCCAGCTCCTGGTCGCCGCCACCCTTGCCAACGCCGAAGCCTTCGGAATCGACGACCGCTACGGCAGCATCGAGGCGGGCAAGGTCGCGAATCTCCTGCTCCTCACCGAGAACCCACTCGAGACTGCGGCCGCCTATGACTCCTTGAAGACCATCCTTCTGCACGGAAGACCGCTTCCGAGAGACCAGCTGCGGGCGGCCCCGGACTAGGGCGCAGAAGATCCACCGCGACCTGCCGACGGACCGGAGCATCATGCCTCCGGCTCCGCCGCCGGAGGCCCGTAGCTCACCCTCGATTGCGCAGTGCTAGAATTTCTCCAGTTCTAACATTCATTTTCGGTGCGTCGAAGGCTCGGCCTCGCGGCCACGAGCTTCCGCCCCACCGAGCCCCGCGTGCGGGGCCCCTGAGCCCATCGAGATGGCGCTTCCGGATCGCATCGGACCCTACGAGCTCCGCCGCCCCCTGGGGACCGGGGGCATGGGTGAGGTCTTCCTCGCCTGGGACCATCGATTGGAACGCTCGGTGGCGATCAAGCGGCTGCGGGCCGACCTCACCTCGTCCCCCGAGAGGACGCGGAGGTTCCGTCGCGAAGCGAGGTCCGCGGCCCGTCTCAGCCACTCCGCGATCGTCCGGGTCTACGACATCCTCGAAGCTCCCAGCGGCGATTCGATCGTCATGGAGCATGTCGACGGCCGGACCCTGGGGGAGCTATTGAGGCACGAAGGGTTGTCGCTCTCACATGCCCTGCGCCTGGGAGCGGAGATCAGTGAAGGCCTGGCCTACGCCCACGATCATGGGTTGATCCACCGCGATCTCAAGGGCGACAACGTCATGGTGACCCACGACGGCCACGCCAAGATTCTCGACTTCGGCCTCGTCAAGCAGCTCGACCTCGACGAGCCGGAGTCGCGACTGACCCGGGAGGGTATCGCCGTCGGAACGCTACAGGCGATGTCTCCGGAGCAGGCCCGTGGCGCCGCCGTCGACCACCGCTCCGACCTCTACTCGCTCGGAGTCCTGCTTCACGAGATGCTGACCGGCGGCCTGGCCCGGAAAGTCAGAGACTTGCCCCCGGCCGTTCGCCAAACGCCGTGGAACCAGCCGGTCCCCCTGCGCGCCATCCGTCCCGAGCTGCCCGGGGACCTCTGCGATCTCGTCGAGGCGCTCCTCGAAAGCTCTCCCCGGAACCGGCCCGAGGACGCTCACCAAGTGGCCGGCACCCTCGACGCCCTCGCCGCACGACCGGACCTCCCCGGCCTGTACTCACCTCCCTGGGAATCTCCCGAAGAGCCGGCCAGCGATGCGCCAACGAGCCCGGAGGAGGTGCCAGGACGATCGAAAGCGCCGACCAGGGAGGCCGACTCGGCCCGCCGTCCGATGACCAGCCGATGGCGGAGACCATGGGCGGTCTTCGCCATCGCCCTCGCGGCAGGCCTGCTGGTGGCGATCGCCACCCGGCTGATGCTCGACTCCCCGGGGGAGCGGAGCGAAGACACCGCCGCGAACCTCCCCCGGACACCCTTCGAGCTCTACCAATCGGGCAACGCCCTCCTCGAACGCTACGACCGCAAGGGGTACATCGACCGAGCCATTGCCAACTTCAGCGAGGCGGTCGCTGCCGACCCTGAATTCGCCCCGGCCTACAGTGGCCTGGGACGGGCCTATTGGCGAAAACACCGCGACCGCAAAGACAGCGCATGGCTCGACAAGGCGCTCGAAAGTGCTCGCGTCGCCGTCCGTCTCGCGCCCCAGCTATCCCACGGACAGATCACCCTCGCCTACGCCCAGCTCGCCGCAGGCGAGAACGAGGATGCCCGCCAATTGCTCGAATCGGTGCTGCGCCTCGACCCCGCGAATGCGGGAGCCCAACGAGGCTTGGCCGACCTCGCCACATCCGAAAGTCGCTCCGACGAGGCCATGGCTCTCTATCGCGAAGCGATCCGAATGGCTCCCGCAAACGCCGAGTACCGAGGCGAGCTGGGCATCCTGCTTTCGCGAGCGGGGGACTACCAAGGCGCCGAAGAGGCCTTCGAGGCCGCCCTCGACATCACTCCGGACCACCACTTCCTCCTTCTCAGCCTCGGGGGTATCTATCACTTTCAAGGCCGTCTGCCGGAGGCCGCGACGGCCCTCCAACGGTCCATCGAGGTCCGCCCCTCCGGCCCTGCCTACTCCAACCTGGGCACCCTGTACTTCTTCCAGGGCCGGCTCGAAGAGGCCGCCACCGCCTACCGCAGTGCCCTGGACCTGAATGCCAACAACTACTTCATTTGGGCCAACCTCGGCGATGTCCACCGACGGATTCCGGGGCAGGAACCGGAGGCGAGGAATGCCTTCCTGCGGGCCATTCAGCTGATCGAGGAAGAGCTCGTCGAGCAGCCCGAGAACTTGGTGCTGACGAGTCGCCTCGCCCTCTACCGCGCCCGCCGCGGCGAGTGCCCGGCAGCGCGACAGCAGGTTGCAGCGCTCCAGCCCTTGGGTGAGCGGCTCGCCAGCACGGCCTACCGGATCGCCCTCTCATGGGAGCTCTGCGGTCAGCGAGAAGCCGCCCTCGAAGCCCTCGAGATGGCTCTCGAAGGCGGCTACTCTTTCGACGAGGCGCAACGGGAGCCGGATCTGATCGATCTTCGCGAAGACCTCCGGTTCCACCACCTCGCGCTGCGCTTCACTTCCCATCGCCCTGCGAGCTGAGGATCGAGCCTGTCACTTGATCTCCGGAGGATCAGGATCGCCGCCGGTGGTGATGATCATCTCGGGGTCGACCCGAAACTTCTTGGGCTTGGCGATCCCGTCTCGATATACGGCAAGCTCGATCGTGTAGTAGAAAGATCCCGCGTTCTCCAAGGTGAAGACGATGTCCCCGTAGTTCAGAGTTTCTTCTTGGAGCTGGTTGCCGTAGAAAGGAACGTTGCCTCCGAGACTGGCGAACCAGACCGGAGTCTTCTCATCGAAGACCGTGCTTTTCTGTTCGAATGGAGCGCCATAGATCAGGAACTCGTCGAAGTCGCCATCGGATCCTACGGGGCTGACCGGCTGATGCAAGCCGGCCGGAGAGAAAGTGATTCGCAAGCTCAAGCCATTGATGACTGCCATCGTTCCTCCACTCTCCCCACTGCAAGTGAGATCGTAGAGGGTGACCTTCAACGTATCGCCACCCTTCAGGCGTCGCGCCGCGACCACCGGATTCCCGTGGACGCCGATGCGGGTGAACCCCTGGATCAAGAGGGCCTCCTGCTGGCTATTGCTGGAATTTCCCAATGAGCCCAAATTGAAACCGACGTCGAGACTGTATTCCGCCATCACGAACCTCCCAAGGGTTGAAACTGGATATCGACGACCAGGAGATCGAGCGAATTCCATGCCAACCATCGGACCGCCGCCATGAGACCAAGGCTCGCCGCCATCACCGGCCCCCTCAGCGCGCAGGTCTTCGAGCTCGATGAAGACCTTTTTACGATCGGCCGCCTGTCATCGAATCAGCTTCAGATCCTTCACGGCTCGGTCTCTCGACATCACTGCCGCCTGCACTGCGATGCGGACGGCGTCCGAGTCGAGGATCTGGACAGCTTGCGAGGCACCTTCGTCAATGGGATCCCCATCCAGCGCCGGCGTTTGGAACACGGCGACTACCTCAAGATCGGAGACTCCCTTTTTCTATTTCTGGTTCACCGAGCCGAGGCTCGCGGTGAGCCTCCGAGCCTTCCCGAGCCAGCCACCGAAAGTGGTGAGCAAACCGTCGAGAAGGTCCTCGAGATCGAGCCTCACCGGGCCACCTACCTGCTCCCCCAAACGGACTTCGCACGACATGATCCAGTAGCCCACAATCTGTCGGCCCTGCTGACCTTCGGCATCGATCTCCAAACCGAGCACAGCGGTCGAGCCATCGCCCGGCGCCTGGCACGGCTTTGTCTCGACACCGTGCCGGCCGAGCAAGCCACCGTTCTGGTGATCGCTGAGGGTGAGCTGAAACCACTCGCCGAGCAGTCCCGAGAAGGCTCTCGCGCTCACCCGCCCAGCCTGACCCTCTGCCGGCAGGTCGTCGCCAACGGCACCGCCATCTGGTCCGACAACGTGCCCGCGGACGAAGCTCTCAGAGACTTCGAAAGCCTCGATGGCAGCCAGATCCGGGCGGTGCTCTGCGTGCCCTTGCTCGCTCAGGGGGCATGCCTGGGCATCCTCTATGCGGACACCTCGCAGCAAGCCGAAACCTTCTGCGAAGACCACCTCGAGCTCTTGACCGCCGCGGGCAGTATCGCCGCCTTGGCGCTCCACCAGAGCCGCCAAACGGAACGACTGCGGGCAGAGAACCGGCGCCTGCGAGCCGATCAACTGGACCACGACATCGTCGGGGAAAGCCCGGCCCTCGAAGAAGTCTTGAGACTGGTCGAACGCGTCGCCCCGAGCGACCTGACGGTTCTCGTCAAGGGCGAGAGCGGTACTGGCAAAGAGCTCATCGCCAAGGCCTTGCACCGCAACAGTCCGCGCGCCGAGAAACCCTTTGTCGCCATCAACTGCGCCACCCTCTCGGAAACCCTCCTCGAGAGCGAGCTCTTCGGCCACGAGCGAGGGGCCTTCACCGGTGCCGTCGGCCGCAAAGCCGGTCATTTCGAGATGGCCCACGGCGGCACCCTCTTCCTGGACGAAGTGGGCGAAATTTCGGTGTCACTGCAGGCTCGCCTGCTGAGAGCTCTGGAGGAGGGAGAGATCCAAAGGGTCGGCGGAACCAGGATCTTGCCGGTGGATGTCCGGGTGGTGGCCGCGACCAACCGCGATCTCGGCCAGGCCATCCGGCAAGGCATCTTCCGGGAGGACCTCTACCACCGGCTCAACGTCTTCTCCCTCGACCTGCCTCCGCTCCACGACCGCGGCAACGACATCACTCTCCTGGCCCGTCACTTCCTGGCCCGCTCGGCCGAACGCCTGCACCGCACTCCGAGGGGACTGGCCCCGGCCGCCCGGGACGCGATGCTCGCCTATTCCTGGCCGGGCAACGTCCGCGAGCTCCGCAACGCCATGGAACGAGCGGCCGTCCTGGCCGATGGTGAGCTCGTCCAGCTCCAAGACCTTCCCGAAGCGGTCGTGGAGAGCGCACCCGAGAGTGGCCCGGCAGCCAGCTCCTACCATGCGGCCGTCGTCGAGGCGAAGCGCCGGATTCTGCAACAGGCGATCCGACGAGCCGAAGGCAACCACCGGAAAGCCGCCGAGCTCCTCGACCTCAATCGGACCTACCTACAACGACTGATCAGAAATCTCGGGCTCGGATCCTGATGGGTCCGCCCGGTCGGCGGCGACCGCACGGACAAACTCCTGACCCTCCCAAGGTGTCTCCGATCGGAGACTCGAGAGGTATCCGAAGGGAGACTGCCGGGCGAACGGGTGGCGGCACCTCCAAGAGTCCCCGGTGATTCCGATCGTTCTGGGCTCCGGGCGCCACACCGTCGAAGGCTGAGCCCTCGGGCCGGCCGTAGGCTGTCCCGGCCGACCAGCCGCCGAAGGGTCGTCCGGCTTCCGTTCGCCAGCAGCGAGCCCACCGTTCCTGGGCTTTCTCGGCTGAACATCGCGACGCGACCGAAGCCTCGAGAAAGCCGGAATCCGGCCCGAGATCTTCAGCCACCAGGGCGAGTCCCTGGAGCGTTTGAAAGCCCTTTCATCGGAAAGGTTTTCCTGGCATAGGGCTTGCTCTACCCTCCCTCGAGTTCACCGCTGGCCAGCTTTGATTCTCTCGCAGTCCCAGGCCGGACGACGATTCCGGAGGGCGCCGAAAAGGCGTCCCAAGGGGTCGCCTACCGGAAACCAGGGTCGTCGTAGAAACGACGACCCGAAATCAACCTGAAAGGAATCCAAAAATGGCTACCGGACTCAGGCACATCGAAGATGACCAGATCCACGAAAGTACCCTGTCTCAGCTCTGCAACTCGTTCACCATCGGGGCCCTAAAGATCGAGTACTGCGTCGACCTGTCCGTTCCCCAGGTGACCTTCCAGATCTACCTCGCCGGTATCAAGATCGGCGGCGGCACGATCAATCCTTCCGATCCGTGCCTCAAAATCGGAGGAGGAGCTCTCGGGTTCAAAGCCGAGGTCGAGCTCTGCCTGAACGCGGACGACAGCGAAGTTACCTACGAGATCGAGCTTTGCGTGCCGGTTCTCGGCTGCAAGACGTACAAGGGCGTTCTGGTCTCCTGGTAGATCCCTTCGAATCGGCGGCGAGGGAAGATCCCTAGATCAGGGTGAGGCTCTCAATACCGCTTTCATTTCGGGAGGGGAGCTGGAGCATTCGGATCCAGCTCCCCCTCGTGACAGCTCTCGCAGCTTCGACTCGCGAAGGAGCCCGCTACTCCGAATCCGAAGTCGGGCGATCTGGACTTCGCCCCTGTTGCGTGCTCGTCCACGCCACCGTGTCGCCGGACTCGAAGCCATCGGCGAACAGGACCTCGAACTCCCACTCGAT
>JBCCHV010000084.1 GCA_039028635.1 Acidobacteriota bacterium | reverse complement strand
TAGATAGGTGCCACCCACCTATCTAAGTGGCTTATTATCAGCGCCTTAGATCTGCGCCATTAGCCCTTTCGGGCTATCCGACATCATCTATGCGTTGCTCCTGTGTAGCAGAAGGTGCCATCCACCTCTTGAAGTTGAAGGTTCCACCCACCTCTCTAAGTTCCTCGTGGCGGGTGTCACCGTCCACAAGTATTTGGCGCCTGTTGAATAGGTGCCACCCACCTATCTAAGTTATTGGACCTTCAGCGCCTCGGCCGCGCTCGCCGACGACGAGATCTACCTGCGGTCGGAAGACGCTCTCTATTGCCTCGTCGAAGAAGCGCCCCGAGATCTGCGGCCGGAGGGCGACGCCGAGGCCAACCCCAGCCGGTAGGAGGAGCTTCTAGATAGGTGCCACCCACCTATCTAAGTGGCTTATTATCAGCGCCTTAGATCTGCGCCATTAGCCCTTTCGGGCTATCCGACATCATCTATGCGCTTGCTTCTGTGAAGCAGAAGGTGCCATCCACCTCTCGAAGTTGAAGGTTCCACCCACCTCTCTAAGTTCCTCGTGGCGGGTGTCACCGTCCACAAGTATTTGGTGCTGTGGGATGTTGGTTTCGCCATAGAACGATGTCGCTCCGAGCTTGACCAGCATCGTGCCAGTTGCTAGGAAAATCCAGTTGCCAACAAGAACCGGTCTCTGCTGGGGGTGATTGGCGGAGATGACTTTCGAAGGGAGACGCCATGAAGCCGTCCCTTACGTTCCCGCTCCGCTCATGCGTCGCTCTGGCCGCCATCGTTCTCGCCGCTGGCGCCTGGGCCGGGGAACCGATCCCCGAAATCGACGTCATTCTCGAGCAAAACCCGGGGGGCACGGTCAAGGTCGACTCGCCGACCGGTGGCTTCGACGAGATCACGCTCGACGTCGGTAAGGACTTCGCGGCGGCGTTGCGCGCCATGGCGCTTCCTCTGGGTTGGACCCTCGAGGCGAAGGGCAAGACGGTCCGCCTGGCTGGGCCCGCCGCTCCCGCTGGCACTCCGGTGCGCCTCAAGCTCGACGCAGGCAGTGCGCCACGGCCGAAGAAGATCTCCTACCGGGCGAGTCTCGACGGGCGGATGCTCTTGCGGCGCAAGAACGAGACGGTCGTCCTGGTGCCGCCGCAGCAGGTGATCGGCAGCCTGCAAGGGATTGTCGTGATGCCGAGCCAGGTGGCGCCGGGCGAGCCGATGCAGATGCGGGTGACCGACTCGGCGGCGCTACCGCCTGGTGGATCCTGGAGCCTGACGGGCGTGGTCGTCGACGATTTGGAGTCCGATGGCGCTGACGGGGAGCCGACGAGTCGAGTTGCGCTGGCCGTGCCGGCGGGCGAAGAGGTGCCGCGCGAAGCGCTCGACGGCATCGCGGCCATTCTGGGGGCGTCGGCGGACGGCCAGGGTCGATGGGAGGTGGCCGTGCTCGACTCCGGGTCATCACCGGGGTCAGCGGGCGTAACCATAGAAGAGGACGAGGTCTTTCTCGACGCAGGGGCTGGCCTGGGTTCGGCCACCTACAGGGTGAAGCGGGCGGGGTCCGGAAATGATGAATCGGCGAGTCGGGTCATCACCATGAAAGGTGGTGGCCGCGGGGGAGAGACCGGTCGGGATCAGAAGATCGTGATTTTCGAGGAGGAGAAAGAGGACAAGGAGGAGAGCAAAGAAGGGAGCGAGGATGATTTTCCGACCAGTTACTGCTTCGAAAAGCTGCCGACTCTGCCGGGTGGCGGCTTCGAATTGAAGGAGTTGAAAGACACCGAGCTTTGCTGGCCCTTCGAGGAGAAATCTGACGACAAACCCAAGAACCGGATTCGAGTTCGCGGTGTGGGAGAGCAGGGCCGTGATGGGATCCTGACCTATGACCTTCACGTGACGGTCGTGACGCAGACAGTCCAAGCTTTTACTGGAACGGACGGTGTCGTGCTCTTCGACCTCCCCGAGAGCCTGACGCCTGGCGGTGAGCTTTCGCTCCAGTACATCGACCTCTACGGCGATGTCGTTGTCGAAGTGCCGGCGGTGCCAGGGGTCGAGGTCGTCGAACCGTTGGCGAACGGTGCCGCCCGCATCTCCGCCGCGACGCCGCGCACCTTCGCCGGCCAGAAGGCCTGCGTCTGCGGCGTCTTCCCCGGCCCGGAGGCCTGGAATGCGCTGCTCCTCGACGGCGCGGCGCTCGGGCCCCCGGTGTCTGCTTCGAGCCGGATGGCCTGGGTGGAGCTCCCCGCCGACCTGGCGCCGGGTCCTCACGTGGTCAGCGGTGCGCCCGAGCCCGGCTTCCCGGCCGAGGACCGAGTGACCGTGTTGGTGCTCCAGATCGGCGGCGAGATCGATTCGAGCAAGCTGCAGCGCCTGGAGACGACGCCGATGCGCCTGTGGGTAGTCGGTACTGCCGAGCCGGTCGAGATCCAGGTGCGCAACAAGACACCGGGCATCATCTCGATCGACGGCGGTCCCGATCAGACGATCCTCACTTCCGGCGGCGAGCCGAACGTGCTCGAGCGCACGGTCCAGGGTCTGTCACCCGGCGCCTTCGATATCGCCTACGAGCTAACCGACGCGGGATGCCCCTGCGCCTCGGCCGGCAGTCAGTACTGGTAGGGAGCCCGTCACGGCTGGTTCGGGCTAGGCCACCTCGGTAGGTGCCACCCACCTATCTAAGCGTCATCTTTTCAACCTCTTAGGACTGCACTATCAGCCCTGATCGCACCACCCACCTCCATGTGGGTGGTGCGATCGCGGAGTCTCCGCGCTCGAGACGGATCGTCGTCAGGGAGACGCGATGGTGCGGGAGAAAGAGACATAGCTCTGTCCTGGCAGTTCGCCGCTTTGGTCCTTGGCTTCACAATCCTTGTGAAGGGATCGGGTCCTCGAATGGACCCAAGGCTGCCAGACCGAAGGCTGCTAGGCTCCGGGGAGATGATTCACGATCGACGTCTCCCTGAGAGAGCTTTCCTGCGATGAATGTTTCTAGGGCTCGGCGGGCTCGCGAATCGGGGCTTCCGAGCCCTGCGAGGCACCGATCGACGGTGCCTTTCTCGATCTTGCGTTGGACTCTGCTCGGCCTGCTCTTCGCCTCGGGCGCGGTGGCCTTGACCTGGCCCCTCGGCGTGAGCCTCGGCGACGGCATTTCGCTCGGCACCGAGAACGTCGCCACCGTTCCGCTCTTCAATCTGTGGACCCTTGCTTGGAATGTCGAAAGCCTCGGACGAGGCTTTGATGGCTACTGGCAGGCGCCGATCTTTCATCCTTCCGCCGATGCCTTCGCCTTCTCGGAGCCGCTGCCCGTGCTCGGTCTGCTCGCCGCCCTGCTCTGTCGATTGGGCCTGTCGATCCTCTCGGCTTATGGCCTCCTGCTGATCGCCTCCCTGGCCTGCAACGGTCTGCTGACGGCGGTACTGCTCCGAAAAGTCGGCCTGGCCTGGCTGCCGTCGATCACCGGGGGCGCGTTGGTTCTGATTCTGCCGTTCACCCACCAGCAGGTGGGCGTTCTGCAACTCGTACCGTTGGCGGGCGTGCTGTGCTTTGCGCTCACGGTGCTGAGGTTCGCTGAGTCGCCTGGACTTAAGGCCGGTTTGGCGGTCGGCGGCAGCCTGGCCTTGGCCTATGGCTTGAGCGCCCAGGTCGCCGCCTTCTGTGCCCTCGCCGCGGCGCCCGCGGCCCTCTGGCTGTGGTGGCCCCATCGAAGGGAACGGCGGGCCTGGATTGGCCTCGCCGCTGGAGCCGCGCTCTTCTTCGGGGTGGTTTCGCCCCTGTTGGCGGCTCAGTTTCGGGCGACCTCGAACGAGAGCTTCGTGCGCTCGGTCGAAACCGTGCGCAAGCACAGCGCGAAGCCCGCTCAGTATCTCGAGGCTCCTTGGCCTCAGCTGATTCCGACACCCGGCGTCACGGATGCCGAGCGGGCGTCAGCCCGCGCATTCTGGCCGGGTACCCTGCGTGTGTTGCTGGCCTTGCTGGCCAGCGCTGTCGCCTGGCGCTCGAGGCGCTGGCGACGTTTCGCCATCGCCGGCCTGCTGGTGCTCGCGACCAGTGTGCTGTTTTCCTGGGGCGGGCACTTCAAGATTCTCGGCCTGTCCGTTGCCGATGTCCTGAGAGCGTTGCCGGGTTTTGGGCAGATCCGCAGCTTCTTTCGCTTCGCTCTCTTTGGCCAACTGGCCGTCGCTGTTCTGGCGGCGGGAACACTGCAGTGGTTGCTCGAAGAATCCCGTCGTCGGCTCGGAACCGGCACCTGGTTGAAACAGGTCCGTGCCGCCGCACCGGTGGCCGCCCTGGCCTTGTTGGCGGTCCTCGAGATGCGACCGACACCGGGGAAGATTGAGCCTCTTCCGCCCCTCGATCTGGAGCTGCCTTGGTTGACGTGGATCGAAGAGCAAACGTCGTCCGAAGAGGTGCTCGCCTTCCTGCCGTTCCCTCCCGGCCGAAGCGTCGCGGACTACGCCAGCACCAGCCAAGCGATGTACTGGCAACAGCGACACTGGCGCCCGATGGTCAACGGCTACTCCGGCTTCTTTCCTCGCAGGTTCAGGGCCCTCAAGGAAACGATGAAGAGCTTTCCTTCCGAGCAGTCGCTCGCGGCGTTGAGCGACGCCGGCGTCCGCTACTGCATCGTGCCCAGGTTCGTCATCGAAGCCTCGCCGGCTCCCGACCCCGAGAGCGCCATCACCCTCGAGCTCGTCTTTCGCGACGAACAGCACGAGATGGCGATCTTCGCCCTCCGCGGCGAGCCTTGAGTGGTCGTTGATCCGATTAGAACCGTGCGACTCAACGGGCGCTCTTCTCAGGTGCCACCCACTTATCTGCCTTCTCCACCCACTTATCTGCCTTCTCAGGTGCAGCCAATCTAAAGGTGCCACCCACTTATCCAAAGCAGCGATCTTCGCCCTCCGCGGCGAGCCTTGAGTGGTCGTTGACCCGATTAGAACCGTGCGACTCAACGGTCGCTCTTCTCAGGTGCCACCCACTTATCCAAAGCAGGTGCCACCCACTTATCTAAATATCTTCCTGTCAACGAATTAGGACATGCTGGTGCCTCGCCGAATGCTGGCCTTTCTGCGATTCTTCCGATCTGCGCCTGGCGCCTCATCGTGTCTGCGACTCCTCCCGATGCACATGCTTGGCCGCATCACAGGCTGCCGGTAGGATGCGCGGCGAGGTGCTTCGGACTCTCTGGAGCACCTGTCGTTCGATTCCTACCAAAGACACCTGAGGAGCGCGAAGATGTCCATCCCTCTCGAGGAACAGATCGTCCTGGTGACCGGTGCCGGGCGTGGGCTTGGTGCCGCTATCGCCGGTGCATTTGCGCGGGAAGGTGCCCGCGTTGCGATCAACTACTTTCGTAGCCGCGAGCAGGCCGAGTCGCTGGCCGCGACGCTCGGCGAACGCGCCCTGGCGGTGCAGGGAGACGTGCGGGATCCGGACTCGGTCGGTTCCATGGTCGAGCAGGTCGGGGCCGCCTTCGGGGCTCCGACCACCGTGGTCCACAATGCGCTGGCCGATTACAGCTTCAACGGTGATGCCCGGGACACGCTGGGCGCGCTCTCGGCCGCGTCGCTGATCGCTCAGTTCGACACCGCGGTCCAGGGCGCATTGAACGTGATCCAGGCGACCAGCCCCGGGATGGCGTCGGCGGGCTTCGGGCGGATCGTTCACATCGGAACCAACCTGGTCCAGAACCCGGTGGTGCCTTACCACGACTACACGGCGGCCAAGGCGGCTCTGCTGGCGCTGACCCGCACGGCTGCGGCGGAGCTGGGCCCGCAGGGCATCACCGTCAATATGGTCTCGGGCGGACTCCTGCGGACGACCGACGCCAGCTCGGCGACGCCCGATGAGGTCTTCGATCTGATCGCCGACACCACGCCGTTGCGGTCCGTGACGACGCCGGAGGAAGCGGCCGATGCCGTTCTCTTCTTCGCCAGCCCGTGGGCACGGGCGGTGACCGGTCAGAACCTGATCGTGGACGGAGGTTTGGTCTTCGGCTGACGGTCCGCGTGCAAGGTGGAGCAGGGCGCCTTTGAGATCTCCGACCTCTCTAGAGGTGCCACCCACCTATCTAAGCGTCGACCTCTCTAAAGGTGCGACCTCTCTAAAGGTGCCACCCACCTATCTAAGCGTCGAAAAGGTGCCACCCACCTATCTAAGCGATCTTTTTCCAATGACTTAGATATTTCTCTGGGTGGCTGTTCTCTTCGCCCTGAGGCCCTCTCCTATCCATCCATTGCCCCCGAAACGCACAATCCCCGACCACGCGGTTCGTGCGTGGTCGGGATGTGGCTCTGGGAGCTCGCGCTGGCCCTTCGATCAGGGGATTTCGTCGGACCAGGCGCTGGTGTCTCCGGATTCGAAGCCGTCCGCGAAGATCAGGGAGGGCTCGAGGGTGATGCGGTCGATGTAGGCCGCGCTGCTGACGTCGGTGGTCTGGTAGCGCACGACCGGCAGGACCGAGACGGCCAGCTCAGGAACGTCTTCCGAGGCGATCGACTCGATCCAGGCTCCGCCGGTGTCTCCTGCGACGCGCGACATCGAGATGGTCTCCAACAGCGCGCCCTGGCAGTTGCTCGCGGCGTAGAAGTCGAGCTCGACCTGCACTGACGGATCGACCACGGCGGGGTCGTCGATGCGCACGACCAATGAGGACACCAGCCCGAACTCGATGTCCGCCACGGTGACGCACGGGTGAGCCAGGACCCCTTCGCTGACTCCCAGGGTTTCGGCGGAGCCGGAGGAAGGGGCTTCGTCGACGTCCTGGCTGCTCCATTGGTAGGCGAGGGACGTCCACGGCGCCAGCGCCTGGTCGAAGTTCGGGTTCTCGACCCGGCTGGTGTAGAGCACCGTGAAGTCGAGGCCGAAGTCGCCGCCGGCCGCATCATCCCGGTCGCCGTCGAGCAACTGCGCGGCGTCGTCCTCGATGTCGTCGCCGCAGGCGAGGACGCGGTAACTGCCCGCCGGTAGCGGCAGCCCCGAGCTGACCTCGAGGATGCTGGTCGGCGTGTCGTAGAGCGCCGAATCGTCGTAGACCGCCGACAGGATGGTGATTTCCTGGTCGTCTCCCAGAACGTCGAGACAGGTCGAGGTGAAGACGTCGTCGAGGCCGGCTTCGAAGAGGCGGAAGCTCCCGGAGGTTGCGGCGCCGGTGACGTCCTCGGAGAAGGCGATCAGGATTTGGGTGATCGGCAGGCGCACCACTTCGCCATCGACGAGCTCTCCGTCCAAGGTCGAGGCGACCGTGTCGATCGTCTCGACGATCGGCGGGTGGTCGACCGGCGTCGACAGCTCGTCGCTGTTGTCCGTCGGGTTGGCGTCCGGCTTGCCGCCTTCGGTGGCGACCGAAGCCTCGAGGAGGATTTCGCTGACGTCGCGGGCGAGCACCGTGTCGACGTTGACCACGAAGGTCGCCGAAGACTGCGTGCCTTCGCCCAGGTCGCCGACCTCGAAGGTGCAGGTCGAACCGGCCGAGTCGCCGTCCGGACAATCCCACTCGGCGCTGCTGCTCGCGGCGTCGAGGGTGCTGTTCGCTGGCACCGTGGCGCTCAACACCACGGCGGTCGCGTCCGAGGCGCCGACGTTGTTGGCGGTGACCTCAAAGGTCAGAACGCCGCCCGCCAAGACCTCCGTCAGGCTGCCGGTTTCCGCCAGGGAGACCGCCACGTCGAGCTCGCGCGCGATCGAGGTGGCCTCGGAGGCGCTGTCGTTCGAGCCGTTGGTGTCGACTTCGTTGACCGCGGTGATGGTTGCCGTATCGGCGATGGTGTCGGTGCCGACCGCCGCCGAGGCCGTTGCCGTCAGGGTGACGGTGAGGGTCTCGCTGGTGCCGGCGTCGAGGTCGCCAAGGGTCCAGGTGGTGCCGCTGAAGGTGCCCGCCGAAGGCGTCTGGGAGTCGGCCGTGACGCCGGTGGGCAGGGTCAAGGTGTTGTCGACGACCACTCCCGAGGCGTCGACCGATCCCGGGTTGGTGACGGTGACGGTGTAGACCAGGTTGCCGGTTCCCGAACCGGCCACCACCGGATCGACCGATTCCGCCACCGTCATCGCCAGGTCGACCTGGCGCGCCACCGAAGTGGCTTCGCTGGCGCTGTCGTTCGAGTCGTTGGTGTCGGTCTCGTCGACCGCGGTGATGGTCGCCGTATTGGCGATGATGTCGGTGCCGACCGCCGTCGATTCCGCCACCGTCAGGGTGACGGTGAGGGTCTCGCTGGCGCTGGCGGCCAGACCGCCGAGGGTCCAGGTGGTGCCGTTGAAGGTGCCCGCCGAGGGCGTCTGGGAATCCGCCGTGACGCCGGTGGGCAGGGTCAAGGCGTTGTCGAGAGTCACTCCCGCGGCGTCGACCGGCCCCAGGTTGGTCACCGTGACGGTGTAGACCAGGTTGCCGGTTCCCGAACCGGCCACGGCCGGATCGACCGACTCCGTGACCGTCACCGCCAGATCGAGCTCGCGCGTGATCGAGGTCTCCTCGGTGGCGCTGTCGTTGCTGGCATTGGTGTTGGTTTCGTTGGCCCCGGTGATGGTCGCCGTGTCGGCGATGGTGTCGTTGCCGCTGGCTGCCGAGGCGTCGACGGTCAGAGTGACGGTGAGAGTCTCGCTGGCGCCGGCGGCCAGGTCGCCGAGGGTCCAGGTGGTACCGCTGAAGGTACCCGCCGAGGGCGCCTGCGAGTCGGCCGTGACGCCGGTGGGCAGGGTCAAGGTGTTGTCGAGGGTCACCCCCGTGGCGTCGACCGGCCCCAGGTTGGTAACGGTGACGGTGTAGACCAAGTTTCCGGCTCCGGATCCGGCGACCGCTGGATCGACCGACTCCGTCACGGTCACCGCCAAGTCCGTCTGGCGCGTGATCGAGGTCCTCTCGATGGCGGCGTCATTGGAGCTGTCGAGGTCGCTCTCGTTGACCGCCGAGACGGCCGCCGAGTCGGCGATCGTGTCGCTTCCCGCGGCGGCCGATGCGGCCACCGTCAGGGTGGCGGTCAGGGTGGCGCTTGCGCCCGCAGGAAGAGTGCCGAGGGTCCAGGTGGTGCCGCTGAAGGAACCCGTCGACGGTACCTGCGAGACGGCCGCGACGCCGGTGGGCAGGGTGAGCGCGTTCTCGAGCGTCACGCCGCTGGCATTGGACGGTCCGGCGTTGGTGAAGGTGACCGTATAGACCAGGTTTCCGGCACCGGATCCGGCGACCGCCGGATCGGCCGACTCCGCCACCGCCACCGCCAGGTCGACCTGGCGCGCGACCGAAGTCCGCTCGGTGGCGTCGTCGTTGGAGGCGTCGGTGTCGGTTTGATTGACCGCCG
The DNA here is from genome assembly GCA_039028635.1 of Acidobacteriota bacterium. Classification (NCBI taxonomy): domain Bacteria; kingdom Pseudomonadati; phylum Acidobacteriota; species Acidobacteriota bacterium. The sequence continues at coordinate 14,561 of JBCCHV010000084.1, read as the reverse complement.
AGATGGCCGCCAGGCTGGCGATCCGACCGTTGGCGGGCAACGCCGTGGCGCCGACCGTCAAGGTGGCGGTCAGGGTTTCGCTGGCGCCGGCCGCCAAGGTGCCGAGGGTCCAGGTGGTACCGCTGAAGGAGCCCGCCGACGGCACCTGCGAGTCCGCCGTCACGCCCGGGTCCACGACCAAGCTGTGTTCGAGCTCGACACCGGTGGCCGCCACCAAACCGAGGTTGGTGACGGTGACGGTGTAGACCAGGTTGCCGACGCCCGAGCCCGCGATCACCGGTTCCGCCGACTCGGCGATGGAAACGGCGAGATCGACCAAGCCCGCCGGGGCGATGCCAGCGGAGAATTCACTGGTGTTGCCGGCCGCGTCCGTCGCGGTGCTCACCACCGTCATGCCGGCGGTCACTCCGAGATCGGCAATCGGGCCCAGGTTGACGGTCAGGTCGCAGGGCGCCGCGCCGCAGCCGCTGTAATCGCTGGCGGTGTACTCGGCGGTGCCGAGCGGCGCTTCGCCCTGGGTGCCGGTGGCGTCGGCGAGGAAGAACTCGGCGGTGAGGGGATAGGTCGCGTTGGCCGTCTCGGTGTCGACCGAGAAGGTCACCAGCAGGTCGCCGGTGGAAGCGTCGGCGCTCACCACCGGGAAGTTCTGACCGCGGTTGGCGTCGTCGTCCGGGTCGCCGGCGTCGTTGGCCGTTGCGCCGGCCACGCCGCCGATGAGGAGATCGATGCCGAGGCCGTCGTTGCCGTAGAAGGCGTTGCCCTGAATTGCAACCTCGAGCACATCCTCGCCGACCACCACGCCATCACCGTTGAAGGCGAAGACGTTGCCTGCGCCGTCTTCCGTCCCGCCGATGAGGGTGTTGGTGACGCTGCCCGTCGTACTGGCGAACACGCCGATGGTGTTTCCAAGATCTCCCGTTCCGGCCTGGTCGGTCCCAAAGACATTGCCCTGGATCACGGTGCCATCGGCCGCGGCAAGGTACGCACCAGAGCCTGGAAGCAATCCAGACCCCGACACATGGCCCGAGATCAGGTTACCGTCGCCATCTTCCGGTCCCCCGATTCGGTTGTCGGCGCCATCGAAGACAACAACGCCCATGCCATTGCCGATCGCGGTGGCGCCCTCTTCGTCGGTGCCAATGAAGTTGCACAGGATGGCGTTGTCAGAGCTACGATCGATCAGAATGCCGGTGTCCACGAAGTTGCGAATGTTGATGCCGCGGATGGTGGATCCGTCTGCGCCGGAAGCGAGCTCGAGCCCGTTGATCAACACCGCGCCGCCGTCGGCGTCGCCGTGCAGCACGATCTGGTAGGCAGACCGATCAGCGATGGCGTCGGTGCAGATCGTCTCGTTGCCGGCCTGGGTGGTGCCGTCGATGATCACCGGTTGGGTGATCGCGGGCAGGTCGGTGGCCGGAGCAATCACGTGGGGTCCGTCGCCGGTGATCGCGAAGGTGATCCAGTTGTCGCCGGTGGTGGCGTTGGCGTTGGTGATCGCCTGGCGCAGGGAACCGATGTCGCCATCGGCCATGCTGCTCACCAGGTAAGCGTTGACCTCGGTGGTGGCCGAGAACTCGCTGGTGTTGCCGCCCGCGTCGGTGGCGGTGGCCAGCAGTAGGTCGCCGCCCGTCACCGAACCGGGGTTTGGGAAGGAAACGCGGACGGGCAGCTGCGCGTCCGCCGCCAGGTAGGTGGCGCTGCCGACGTATTCGGCGCCCTCTTCGCCGTCGTCGTCCGCCAGATAGAAGTCGACGGTGATTGGGTAGGCCGAGTTGGCCGTCGTGCTGTCGACCCGGTAGCCGATCGAAAGCATGCCGTCGACCGCCGTGGCGTCGAGCAGGTGGGGGAAGTTCTGGAACAGATTGGCCCCGGTGTCGGCATCCTCGGCGTCGTTGGGCGTGAAGCCATCGGCCACGAACCCCGCCTCCACGCTCAGGTCGATCCCCAGTCCGGTGTTGGCGAAGATGCTGTTGCCGCGGATCATGTGCCCGACGGTGGTGGTCAGATCGAGGACGCCCACGGCGTTGTAGGCGATCACGTTGCCCTCACCCTCGGCGGTGCCGCCGATGGTCGCGGTCCCGACGTTGATCTGCATCGCGATTCCCGCGTCGCCATTGCCGAGCGGGGCAACACCGGTCTTGTCGGTGCCGATGTAGTTGCCCTGCACGATCTGCCGGAGCGAGAAAACGCCGAACAGGGCGATACCGTCTTCCGTGTTGCCGGAGATCAGGTTGCCGTCCCCGGGATCCGGGCCGCCGATGGTGACGTCTTCGATACTGCCGACAAAGACGCCCGCTTCGTTGGCGTCGGCCAGCAGTCCCGTTTCGTCGGTGCCGATGAAGTTGCATTGGATCGTGTGCAGACCGTCGCCGGCACCGAGCATGATGATGCCGGTGGCTGTGCCGCCTCGGATGTTGAGGCCGCGGATGGTCGAACCTTGGGAACCGAAAAGCTCGAAGCCCCATTGGGCGACGCCTGCTGCGTCGACGATGACCTGGTAGGCCGGCCGATCCGGGATCGCCTCAGTGCAGACCCCTTCGTTGCCCGGCTGGGTGGAGCCGTCAATGATCACCGGGTCTTCGATCCTGGGCAGATTCGACGCCAGGGTGATGACATGAGGACCGTCGCCTGGGATGGCGAAGGTGATGCTGTCCAGCCCGGCTTCGGCGTTGGCGCAGGCGATCGCTTCCCGCAGCGATCCCGTGCCGGAGTCGGCGGCGGTGGTCACCGTCAGGCAGCCGACGTCGGCGGTCGCCGTGCTCGAGAATTCGGAGGTGTTGCCGTTCGCGTCGGTGGCGGTGGCGAGCACGTCGTCGCCGTCGGAAATCGCACCCACCAGCGTGACGCTCGCCGTCTTGGTGCACGGCGCGCCGCCGCAGCCCGAATAGTCGCTGGCAGTGTACTCGTCAAAGCCCAGGTAGGTCATGCCCTCCAGGCCGTCGGCGTCGGCGACGAAGAACTCCACCCGCAGCGGGTAGGCCGCGCTGGCGGTGGTCGAGTCGACCCGGTAGCTGATCTCGAGGGTGCCGCCTTCGATGCTCGGCGTGCCGGAGAGCACCGGAAAGTTCTGCAGGTTGTTGTTGCCCGAATCGGGGTCGCCGGCATCGTTGACGGCGCCGCCGCCTTCCAGCTCGATGCCTCGCTGGGTATTCGAGAAGATGCTGTTGCCGAGGATCGCGACGCGCGAATTCTGGCCGACGGTGATGCCGTGGCGGACGTTGAAGGCGATGGTGTTGCCGTCGCCGGGGTCGGTGCCGCCGATGGTGATGCCGTCCGCCGCGCGAACGAAGCCGGCGGCCACGCCCTGCCAGCCGTTGGCGAGGGGCTGGGTGCCGGTGATGTCGGTCCCGATCAGGTTGCGCTTCATCTCCAGACCGTCGACGTCGTCGACGTTGATGCCGACCTGGTTGTTGCCCGACACCAAGTTGTCGAGAATTGCGAGGTTCTGCTGCGTGCCCGCGAAGCTGCTGACGCTAACCCCCCAGTCGTTGGGCAGCGCGGCCGTGCCGGTCTTATCGGTACCGATGAAGTTGTGACGCAGGGTGTTGCCCGAGCCGGTCGAGCCGGTCGATCGGAAGACCACACCGAAGCTCACGGAGCTGGTGGAGATCAGATTGCCCTGGGTAGCGTCGGCACCGCCAATGGTCACGTTGGCGGCGTCCTCGACCCGAACGCCTTGGCCGCTGCCACCGATCCGAGTCGATCCATCTGCGTCGGTGCCGAGGAAGTTGCAGGCGACGGTGTGGCTGCCGCTGTCGTCGATCCGGACGAGATACGTTCCGAAACCGCGGACGTTGAGCCCCCGGAGGGTCGATCCGTCGGAGCCGGCGCCGAGCTCGAAGCCTGTGGAGATGGCGGCGCCGTCGCTGACGATGACCTGGTAGGTGGGCCGGTCGGGAATCGCCGTGGCGCACACCGTGCCGTTGCCGGCCTGGGTCGTGCCGTCGATCGTGACCGGCGCGGTCAGGATCGGCAGAGCCGCCGTCAGCGCGATGTCGTGCGGGCCGGCGCCGGGGATGGCGAAGGTGATGGTGTCGAGCTCCGGCGTGGCGTTGGCGCAGGTGATGGCTTCGCGCAGGGAGCCGGTGCCGCTGTCTGCCGTGGTGGTGACGTCGAGACACTCGGGGCCCATCAGCGCCACCGCAGCCGAGATCTCGCTGGTGTTGCCGTTGGCGTCGGTCGCCAGGGCGACCAATTCGTCGCCATCTTCGAGGCCGAAGGTCGCCGCCGTCACCGTGGCCACGATGTCGCCTGGGTAGTCACTGGCCGCGAAGAGCTCCGAGAAGAGAAAGGTCTGGGGCTCTTCTCCGTCCGCGTCGGGCGCATAGAAGTCGACGGTGATCGGGTAGGCCTGGTTGGCGGGATCTGAAGCGACGGTGTAGGTGATCTGCGCCTCGGTGTCGACGATCAGCCCGCGCACCAGCTCCGGCGCGTTCTGCAGCAGATTGGCGCCGGTATCGGCGTCGGTCGCGTCGTTGGCGGTGGCGCCGTCAGCGCCGAGGTCGATGGCGAGCCCTGAGTTCTGGAAGAAGCTGTTGCCGCGGAAGTTGTTCGACGTGCCGCTGGCGGCTCGGATGCCGGTGCCGTTGAAGGCGATGGCGTTGGCTTCGCCGATGCCGAAACCGCCGACGGTGTTGGCGCCCGACATCAGAGACAAGCCGATAGTGTTGCCCTGGGCAAACGTACCCGTCTCGTTCGTGCCGATCAGGTTGCATTGGACCGTATGGCCGCCGCTCAGGGCGAGGATTGCGGCGTTGCCGTTGCGAAGATTGAGGCCTTGGACGGTCGAGCCGTCGGAACCGGCCGCCAGGGTCAGCAGGTTGGGGCGACCGGCAGCGGCGCCGTCGATGACGATCTGGTAGGTCGGCCGGTTGCCGAGGTCGGTGCTGCACACCGTTTCGTTGCCGGACTCGGTGGTGCCGTCGATGAAGGTCGGATTGGTGATCGCCGGCAGCGCCGACAGCGGGCTGATGACGTGCGGCCCGTTACCCGAGATATTGAAGGTGATCAGCGTCGGGCTGGTCTGGGTGTTGGCGTCGAGAATGGCCTGGCGCAAAGACCCCGCGCCCGCGTCGTTGGTGTTGGTGACGTCGAACGCGCAGCTCGTGCCGACCGCGATGGCAGCCGAAAACTCGGAGGTGTCGCCCTGGTTGCTCTTGGCGGTGGCGACCAGCTGGTCACCGAAGCGGACGCCGAGGTCGGCGCCGGTGCCCAGGGTGGCCGAGATGGTGTTCGGGAAGTTCGAGTAGTTGGCCCGGCGCAGGAGCGCCGCGCCCTCTTCGCCATCCGCATCCGCGAGGAAGAACTCGAGAATGTGGTTGGCGCCTGAAACCGCAGCACTCGAGGACAGGCTGTAGCGGACGGTCAGCGCGTCGGAGCAGTCGAGGGTGGCGCTCACCAAATCGGGAAAGTTCTGCCGCCGATTAGGGCCGCCATCGTTGTCATTGCTGTCGTTCGGCGTCACTCCGTCGTCCGCGAGGTCGATGCCGATGCCACCGTTCTCGAAGATGAAATTATGCTCGATGTTGTTGCCCTGACTCGTGCCGCCGGCAATGGTGACGCCGTTGCCGTCGTTGTAGGCGATCGTGTTGGAGAAGGTCGGGCCGTCGAACTGAAACTGACCGATCCGCGAGTTGTCGATGTTGTTGCCGAAATAGACCCCGTCGAGGCCGTTGCCGAGATCGTAGGTTTCGCTGCGGTCGGTGCCGATGTAGTTGCCGAGAATGACGACACGGGTCGACCGAACGCTGTTTTCGTCGGTGACGTGGATGCCGTGCCCGACGTTGCCGCCGATGACGTTGCTGAACGTGTTTCTGCGGTTGCCGATATCAACGTTCTCGAGCTCGGTGGCACCGCCACCATCGAGGAAGATCGTGATTCCGTTGCCGCCGTTCGGAATCGCGGCGGTCTCCTCGGCATTGGTTCCGATGGAGTTGCAGTGAATGTCGGTGTCGTCGGCGCCGCCGCCGGTCACGTTGACGCCGTCGCCAAGGTTGCCCGAGATCAAGTTGCCGTTGTTGCAGCCCCCGAATCCGATGGAGTTGTCTGCGCCGGTGACCGCCACGCCGTGACTGCCGTTGGGCACGGCGAACGTCCCGGTGCTGTCGGTGCCGATGTAGTTGCCCACCACCTCGTTGTCGTCGCCGCTGACGGTGACGCCCACGCCGGTGTTGCCGGAGATCACGTTGCGGGTGCTGTCGGCGGCACCACCGCCACCGACAAAATTGCCGTCGCCCGCGCCGCCAAAGTTGACGCCGGCACCGTTCGGGACGGCGAAGGTGCCGGTCAAGTCCGTGCCGATCAGGTTGGCCCGAACAGTTGTGCCGGTGCCGTTGAGGATGATGCCGACGTTGTTGTTGCCGGAAATCAGGTTGCCATTGTTGGCGCGTCCGATCTCGTTGACGCCATTGGCCTGCACTCCGGTGTTGTTCGGGATGGCTCCCGTGCCGGCACGGTTGGTACCGATGAAGTTGCGAATGACCTGGTTGCCCGAGTGGTTGAACTGGAAGCGAACGCCGACTCCGTTACCCGAGATCAGGTTGTCCTGAATGGTGTTGTTCGACGCTCCCAGCTGGAGCGCGATGGCCCAAGCGCCGCCATCGAAGACCCCCGGCTGCGACATGCCGTCGGCGGAAGGGCCGATGAAGTTGCACTCGATGAGGTTGTTGTCGCCCCTGAGGGTGAGGCTCGCGAATCCGAAGCCCTGAAAGTTCAATCCGCGAATCGTCGAGTCGTCGGCGCTGAGGCGTAAGGCGTTCTCGGTGCCGGTGCCGGTGACCCCTAGCCCGAGCAGCGATAGAACGTAGTCGGGCCGATCGGGGATCGGGGTCGTGCAGGCTCCGGTATTGCCCGGTTGGGTGGTGCCGTCGAGGATCACCGGGTCGGTGATTTCCAGCGTGGCGGAGAGCGCGATCTCATGCGGCCCACTGCCGGGGATGTTGAAGGCGATCGTGTCCGTACCCGAGCCGGTGGTGCAGTCGCCGCTGGTCGTGTTGTTGTTGCCGTTGGCGTTGTTCAGGGCCTCGCGGAGGGTGCAGGAGCCATCGCCCGCGATCTCGTTGTCGAGGACGCTGGTGACCGTGATGGTGGCCGCCCAGGCGGGACCGGTGGCGATCAGCAGGAGAGCCAGGATCGCGAGGAACAGCGGGGCGATGCAGCGGCCTGTCGTCGCCCGTCGGCGGCTCGCAGTCCGAGTCGAACCGAAGTCGCAGCGCTGCGACGAAACATCAGAAGCGGACCCATCGGTCCGAAAGAGGGAGGTCAAGAGATCGCGAATTGGCGCCATGGGAGCTGTCCTCTGGGTCGTAGATCCTGAATTCGTGAAGGACTGCTCCCGATAGGCGCATAGCCGACCAGAAGCCGTCCTAATCAGCCATGCGCACGATCCCCCCGGAACGGCACACAGGTGCCACCCTCTTCTCATCGGTGCTAATAGCACACAGGTGCAATGGCACACAGGTGCCACCCTCTTCTCATCAATGGCAGCACGCAGGTGCTGCTGGTACGCAGGTGCTGCCGGAACATAGGTGCCACCCTCTTCTCATCGGTGCCAATAGCGCATAGGTGCAATGGCGCACAGGTGCCACCCTCTTCTCATCAATGGCAGCACGCAGTTGCTGGCACACAGGTGCCACCCTCTTGTGCGGCACGAAGGTGCCGAAGGCACACAGGTGCGCGGCACACAGGTGCCAATGGCACAGCACAAAGGTGCCACCCTCTTGTCATCGAAGGGTCACAGGTGCCGCCGACACAGAAGCGCCACCCACTCTCATCGGCAGGCGCAAAGGTGCCCTGGCGGCGCCATGGTGGTCCTCGGTCTTCGGTCGAGGGAATCCGAACCGGCGCGGAGAGGACTGAGATTCGCCTTAGAGAACCGAGGAAGATCTGCCGGGAAGTTGCCGGGCTAAGACTGCTCGGGGCGAGCTACTTGAGGGCCATCGATGGCTCGCGCCCTCGGAGGGTTTCGGTTGTGGATCAGAGCCAGGCCGAACGATCGGCTTCTCTTCATCCGGGTCTCGGCTCCAGCTGGACGAAGGGTAGGGCCGGTGGATAGCAGCCTGCCGGGAACTCAACGTCTCGATGTCCGAGCCTGAGTCGCTGGGCGGCGCTTCGGTAGGCGAGTAGGAAGGATCGATACGCGTCGGACAAGATTCTGCGCATCTCGCGGGTGAAGCAATGAAACCGCGGTGCCGGAGAACGCTTGGAGTGCCGGGGGCGTTGATGAGGATGCTGCCGGAGGATTCTCTTTGTTCCCAGGGGCTTGCGTCTGGACGAGCCAACTGGCATGAACTCCGTTTCAATTGCGTCGAGAAGGTCGCGAACTCTCTCGAGCTGCGCATGCTCTGAAAGGTGATCCCAGCAGGGTAGGGGCGTCAGCTCAAGGGTCTCGCGCTCTGCGAAGTCCGACTCCGAGGCTTCCGTCGTTCGGGCTTGGAACCACCTGGTTCGGTTGATCCAGTGGCCTTCGAGAGGTTCTCCCGAGGATAGAGCTCGGGCGCATTGGACGCCGGGCCATTCGCCGGGCTTCGTGACGAGACCTTCCTTGGAACCGTGAGCGAGGATGTACCGGAGGCGGTCGATCTGCGCCTGCGGCTCCTGGCTAACCAGGGTCGCCTGGTAGCGACGGCTCCAAAATCGATCTCTCCAACCATAGAGGCGACCCGCCTCCCTCGCGAGATTGCCGTTGACGAAGTTCATGAACGAGGCGAGCTGCCAGGCGCTCCCGACTGAGAGCAGGAGGTGATAGTGGTTGGAGAGGACCACGATGGCGTGGATTTCGACGCCGTAGCGCCTTTGGGCCCGGGCGATGACCCCCACGGCGAGAGCGTTGAGAGCCTTGCTCGGTCGCAGGAGGAAACGGCCTTGGATGGTTCGGGTGGTGACGAGGAACATGCCGCCTTCCGGCGGGACGTAGAGAATCGAGCGTGGCATACCCAGAAGGACGCGAAACGACCCCCGGATCCTTTCGTCTCTTGAGTGAACTTTGGCTTTCAGAATCGCAAAATTTTGATTGCAAAAGACTTATCTAGTCGGGTGGCACTTTCTTGCGCGCGGCTTACGACCTGGCCGGCTGATCCGTTCTGGACGTCGGCTGGCGGTCGGCCCAGAGCAAAACGGCGAACATCAATCCGTAGATGAAGAACATGGCAGGGATCGTCGATCCGGCGAGGGCCGGGAGTGGGTTCATTCCGGTGAGCTCGATCAGCGACAGGTCGGCGGATAGGAACATGAATGCGACGCCACCACCAAACACTGCGAGCCATGCCGCCCAGGTCGTCCGATGACGGCGGATTCCGGCCCGGGCGTCGGTCCGAAGAACCCAAGCCATGACAGCGACGGTGAAGACTGCTTCGAGCGCGACGGCGAGGTAGGGGTAGGTGTAGTAGAGCCCGGTGCCTACCGAGTGAGTGTCCGGTCCGAAGAGGTTGTGCGGAAAGCCGCCGATGTAGTCGGTGACGGCGTGCACGATGATCAGCATTCCGCCGGTCAAAGCGGGCCGCCAGGAACGAAAGAGCAGCCAGCCCGCGAGGGTTGTCAGCGCGATCCAGCCCAGGATGGGCAGAAGGTCATGGCTGTAGGTCATGACCACTTGCAGATTGTCGAGGCTGACATTCATCACGTTGTGCGGTTCGGTGGGCTCGAGGCCGAGGTAGTGGAAGACCAGCCAGAGCATGTCCGGTAGCTGGGATGCGACCAGGTAGTAGGCAAGATGGCCGCGCGGGGCCTGCTGCTGAGCGGCGAGCGCAGTGGTGAAGTGTCCTGCGAGCATGGGGTTCCTCCTTCTGAGCTTCGCGAAATTGGATTAAGTACCGTTCGGTACAAAATTTATAACGTAGGCTATCCTTGGCGTCAAGGGATAATGGACCGATTGGAATGAAAATGATGGGGAGCCAGGTGAAACGTCGGCGCGGACGTCCCAAGACGGTGAACCGGGAGCGTGCGATTGAGCTCGCCATGGAGAGCTACTGGCGAGATGGCTTGTTTGCCGTCTCCCTCAACCAGCTCTGCCGACGTGCCAGCATTTCCAAGCCGGCCCTCTATCGCGAGTTCGGAGGCGAAGACGGATTGATGGAGGCCGCGTTGCTCGAATATCGGCAGCGCTTCGTCTTGCCCCTGCTTGCGGTGGTGGCCGCCGATCTGCCTTTCGAACAGACCTTGGATCAACTGGTCCTCGTAACGACCGTCGATCGCGACACGCCGGCGGGCTGCTTGTTCACCGCCATGCGGCTGTCACAGGCACGTCTGGGCCCGGCGACGGCGGCACGGGTCTCAACGATCGTCGAGGAAAGACGTGCCGCCTTCGAAGATGGCTACCGTCGCGCGCTCGCTCGTGGCGAAGCCGATCCAGACCGCTCGCCCGAGTTTGCCGCCCGCTACCTCGATACCCAACTGACCACGATCTTGGTCCAGATGGCCTCGGGAGAGGAGCCAGATCTGGTCAGGCCTCAGGCTCGACTGGCATTGCGGGCGCTCCTGCCGACTTAGAGCAGCCGAGGGTGGCTGGTGAAACGGATTCGTATCAAGTGAGGGGCAACGCGGCACGGCATTGGAAGTTTCTTGGTCACAGTGGGAGAGGCATAGATGCAAAGTGCTGACAGTGAGTGACTTAGATAGGTGGGTGGCACCTGGGGACCTGATCGGAGCGGCTCGCCTTCCTCGGCTCGGATGCTCGTGCGACAACGCGGGCTTCACCCGGGCCCTGAGAAGAGGTAGCCTTCAGCCTGGACTTTGAACCACGCGAGAGACAATCCATGTGTGGCCTGATCGGTATCGTTGCCCAGCAGCCTGTTGTGATGGAAATTTATGAGGGGCTCACCGTCCTTCAGCACCGCGGTCAGGACGCCGCCGGCATGGCCGTCAGCGATGCCGACGGCAAGTTGCAGCTGCACAAGAACAATGGCCTGGTGCGCGACGTCTTTCGCAGCAAGCACGTCCAGCGAATGTCCCGCGGCACGGCCGGTATCGGCCACGTGCGTTACCCCACGGCCGGTTGCGATTCGTCGGAGGAAGCCCAGCCGCTCTACGTCAACTCCCCGTTCGGCTTGGCCCTGGCCCACAACGGCAACCTGACCAACTCTCGTCAGCTCAAGCGGGAGGTCTTCCTGTCCGACCGTCGCCACATCAACACGGAGTCGGATTCGGAGGTCTTGCTCAACGTGCTGGCCCATGAGCTGCAGATCCAGGCGTCCCTCGAGCTTCGTGCGGAGCAGCTCTTTCGCGCCGTGGCGGCGGTCCACCGGCGCTGCACCGGGGGCTATGCCACCATCGGGCTGGTGCCGGGCCGAGGCGTGATCGGGATTCGCGACCCGCACGGTATCCGCCCCCTGGTCTACGGCGTGCGTCGACGCGGTGGTGGTGAAGAGTGGGCCATCGCGTCCGAGAGTGTGGCGTTGGATGTGCTCGGATTCGATTTGGTCGCCGATGTGGCACCTGGCGAGGCCGTCTTCATCGACATGGAAGGCAACCTCCGCAAGCAGCAGTGCGCCGAGCGCAAGGCCCACACCCCGTGCATCTTCGAGTTCGTCTACTTCGCCCGGCCCGACTCGCTGTTGGATGACATTTCGGTCTACAAGGCGCGCTTGCGGATGGGCGAACGGCTGGCCCAGAAGATTCTTCGCGAGTGGCCGGACCACGACATCGAGGTGGTCATTCCGGTACCGGACACCAGCCGGACTGCCGCTATTCCGCTGGCCCACGCGCTGGGTGTCAAGCATCGCGAAGGACTGATCAAGAACCGCTACATTGGCCGCACATTCATCATGCCCGGTCAGGGCGAGCGGCAGCGCTCGGTGCGGCGCAAGCTCAATCCCGTCCCCCTCGAGTTCAAGGACAAGAACGTGCTGTTGATCGACGACTCCATCGTCCGCGGCACGACCTCTAAACAGCTGATCCAGATGGCGCGCGATGCCGGGGCCCGCAAGGTCTACCTGGCGTCGGCGGCGCCGCCGGTGCGCCACCCGAATGTTTACGGCATCGACATGCCGGCGGCCAATGAGCTGGTCGGCTACGGCCGCGACATCGAGCAGATTCAGGCCGAGCTGGGTTGCGACAAGCTGATTTATCAGGAACTCGATGACTTGATCGCTGCCTGCAGCGAAGGCAACCCGCATATCGACGCCTTCGACACCAGCTGCTTTTCGGGGGAGTACGTCACCGATGTCGATGACGGCTATTTGCGCGAGCTAGAGGTTGCCCGCTCGGACCAGGAGAAGGCGGCGCGCGCCACTCAAGAGGCAACCTAGAGCTTCACTCACTCCTTTCTCGTCTGCTCTTCGAAGGTGCCACCCGAATATCTAAGGTCTTTCCTCTCAGCACCTTGAGATCGAGAAAGCCTGCCCTCAGCTCATACTTGCTGGTATAGCGAGCCACCCGACGAGGTGGTTGGCACCTATGGACTGGCGCCTGCAGCCGATCGTACCCATGGCCGGGCCGAGAGCGCTCTCCGCGAGGTCGTAAAGGCTTGAATTAGAGCGACTTAACTAGGTGGGTGGCACCTGGGACGGCCTCGTTGGGTGGCTCGGGACCGTCCCGTGGCGCGCTTCTTGGGCTCAGGCGACTTTCGAAGCGAGGACGTTGGCCGGCGAAATGCTGGGCGGTTCGGCGAGCAGGGTGTCGGCGTTGGCCAGGAGTGCCGCGGCGATGTCTCCGTCGAGGTGCTTCTGGCGATCTGCTGCAGTGGCGAAGGCGTCGACGACGTAGAAGGTTGTGGCGTCGGCGCGCAGCGCGAACCAGACCGGGGTGAAGGTCTCCTGCTCGGCGAGGGGGAGCGCGCCAGTCAGGAACTCGGCGACTTCTTCGGCACGGTCTTCTTTGGCGACGATCTTGACGACGAGGGAGTGGGTCAGCATGGGTCTTCTCCTTTTCGCTTGGCGGGCCGGGCGCGACCACCGTGCCCGGTGAAAGGAAGACTACGGACCGTGGAGAAGATCTTCGAGTGGCGGAATCGACATCTTTGGTAGAATTTTCGACATGAGAGTTGTCTTGCTCGTCGTCGACGGCATGTTCGATACGGGGTTGTCCGTCCTGCTGGACACTTTCGGGACTGCCAACGAGCTGTCTTCCGCGCCTCAGCATTCGCCTGATTTCCGGATCCAGGTCGCTGGCGTTCGGGAGAAGGTCTCGACTCAGCAGGGCTTCCAGATCCCGAGCTCGCCGGTGGAGGAGGTGGCGACGCCGGACCTGGTGATCGTGCCGGCCCTCGGGGCCAAGTCGCCGCAGGCCCTGGAGCGGGCCCTCGAGCGCGACGACGTGCGAGAGGCTGGCGTTCAGCTGGCGACCTGGCACGCCGCTGGCTCTCGGTTGGCCGCCGCTTGCACGGGCACCTACTTGCTGGCGTCGACGGGGCTCCTCGATGGCCTTCGAGCCACCACCACCTGGTGGCTTGGTCCCGACTTTCGTCAGCGGTTCGAGTCGGTCGAGCTCGACGAGTCGCAGATGGTGGTCGAGTCGGCGGGGCGGGTGACGGCGGGGGCGGCGTTGGCCCATGTCGACCTTGCGCTGTGGTTCGTGCGCGAGCGCAGCCCAACGCTGGCGCGATCAACCTCAAGGCACCTGCTGGTGGATGGTCGGCCGACCCAGGCAACCTATGCGATGACGGATCATCTGGCTTTCTGCGATCCGTTGGTCGAGAAATTCGAGCGCTGGGCACGGCGCCACCTGCCCGAGTTCACGATGGCGGCCGCCGCCAAGGCCGTTGGCGCCAGCGAGCGAACCCTCGAGCGCCGACTGCGCAAAGTCCTGGGACAGACTCCCATCGCCTTCGTCCGTCGGTTGCGGGTCGAACGCGCCCTGTTCTTACTCGAGACCACCGACGACAGCGTCGAGCGCATCGCAGGCTCAGTCGGCTACGGCGACGGTGTCACGCTGCGGACTTTGCTGCGCGAGAAGACCGGACTGGGTATTCGTCAGCTCCGGCGTCGTGCATGAGTGGGGGCGGGGGAGCTGCGACCTCCAAGTCCTCGGGCGCCTTCTTGTTGCGTCAGCGCGCCCTGACCTCCTAGGTGCCACCCTCTTATTCAAGGGGAGCCTGGTCGCCCTGAATTCCCAGGTTCCACCCTCTTATCCAAAGTTCGCGACGGTGTCACGCTGCGGACTTTGCTGCGCGAGAAGACCGGACTGGGTATTCGTCAGCTCCGGCGTCGTGCATGAGTGGGTGCGGGGAGCTGCGACCTCGAAGTCCTCGGGCGCCTTCTTGTTGTGTCAGCGCGCCCTGACCTCCTAGGTGCCACCCTCTTATCCAAGGGGAGCCTGGTCGCCCTGAATTCCACCCTCTTATTCAAGGGGAGCCTGGTTGGAGTTGCCCTCTGTACCAAGGTTCCAACCTCTTGTCTAAAGGTCCTATTATCAGAGGCTTGATTTCGTGTTCGAGGCTTGAATTGGAGCTCCTCGCCCGGGATTCTAGGTGCCACCCGAACTTCTCGGCGGGCGCCTTCGAGGCTTGATTCGGAGTTTCTCGTCCGAATCTCTAAGTGCGATTTCTAGGTTCAATTCCTAGGTGCCACCCGAATTTCTCGGCGGCGTGTGGCGTCGGGGGCAGGGATCTGGCTGCGGCCGTTGACGGT
>JBCCHV010000083.1 GCA_039028635.1 Acidobacteriota bacterium | reverse complement strand
GCCTTGGTAGGCCGTTACCCCACCAACTAGCTAATCAGACGCGGGCCCCTCTGGAAGTGCTAGCTTGCAAGCATTGGCCAGCTTTGCTGATGAGATCGCAATCTCAGCAGATTATGCGGTATTAGCTCGAGTTTCCCCAAGTTATCCCCCGCTCCCAGGCAGGTCACCCACGTGTTACTCACCCGTTCGCCGCTCTACTAGTGGCCGAAGCCACGTTCGCGCACGACTTGCATGTGTTAAGCACGCCGCCAGCGTTCATTCTGAGCCAGGATCAAACTCTCCAGTTTAAATCCTGCACCGTCTTCGGCCGAAGCCTCCAACGGCTTATTGAATCGCTTAGCTTCCTCGTTCATCGCCGAAGCGAATCCCGAGGAATTCTCTCGGCTCCGCGTTGCGGAACCAAGGAATTTCAGGTTGTCATCTTCCTCTATTCAGTTTTCAAAGAACCGACGCGCCTCTCGGCGCTCGCCCCGGAGGACGAATCCCGATTCTAACTCTCTCAGGGAATCTGTCAACCCCCATTTCGAGATTTCTTCGCGGCGATACCCGGGGCGCCGAAACGCCCGATGAGAACTCGCTTCCTTGTTCGGGATGCCCCCCGAGGGGGGCTGCAGGACTCACGGCCGAAGCGGTGAGGCGAAGCTTTTCAAAGAGTCCAGCGCGTCAGCGCCTTCGTCGCTCCCCGCGACTCACGTCCCAGGGAAGGCGAACTTTAGGGCAAGGCCTGGGGGCTGTCAAGCCCTTGTCACGACTTTTTTCAGGGAAGCCGGGTCGGATCGCCGAAAACGCCCGTCGATCAAGCCTCGGGCAGCATCGAGAATCGCCGCCCCTCGATCTTCCATCGGCCCGCCAGCAGTCGCGACAGAGCCTCCGGATAGGCGCGATGCTCCTGCTCCAGGATGCGCGCCGCCAAGGAAGCCTCGTCATCGCCGTCCTCGATGGTCACGGCACGCTGGACCACGATCGGCCCGGTGTCCATGCCCTCGTCCACCAGGTGCACCGTGCAGCCGGACACTCGAACCCCGTGGCGCAGGGCTTGGCCGTGGGCGTCGAGCCCCGGAAAGGACGGCAGCAGGCTGGGATGGATGTTGACGATGCGCCGGGAAAAGCTGCGCACGAAGGCGGGTGACAGGAGTCGCATGTAGCCGGCCAGGCAGACCCAATCGACGCCGGCCTGCCGCAGCGCCGCGACCACCCGCTCCTCCTGGTCGGCGCGGTCGCCGTCCGGAGCCTGCGGAATCGCCGCCGTCGCCAGGCCGAGCTCACGCGCCTTCGCCAGGCCGGCGGCCTGCGGCCGATTGCTCACCACCAACGCGATGCGGGCCGACAGGCGACCTTCCTCAATCGCTTGGTGAATGGCGAGGAAGTTGCTCCCTCGCCCTGACAAGAGGATTCCCAGACGGGCGCTCACGAATCTCCGAAGTCGCCTCGATAGGCGACCCCTGGCGGGCCCTCCAGGATCTTGCCGAGCCGTATCGGCGCTTCGCCGGCCGCCTCGAGGGTCGCCATCACGCTCTCGTCTTCGGCCACCACCACCATACCGATGCCGAGGTTGAAGACCTGCAGCATCTCTTCCCAGGCGACCTCTCCGGCGCGCTGCAGGAAGCGGAAGATCTCCGGCACCCGCCAGGCACCGAGATCGACTTCGGCACGACACCCCGCAGGCAGTATGCGCGGCAGATTGTCCGTCAGGCCACCGCCGGTGATGTGAGCGAGACCGGTCAACACCGGATCCGCCAGCAGCGATTGCAAGGCCGCCAGGTAAGAACGATGGGGCGTCAGGAGCTCGGAGGCGACGGTGCCGCCGCCCCAGGGCGCCGCCGTCTCGGGCTCGAGACCGAGACGATCGAAAACGATGCGCCGCACCAGCGAGTAGCCATTGGTGTGCAGGCCGGATGAGGGTAAGCCGATCAACACTTGACCGGGCCGGATGCGACGGCCATCGAGAATCGCTGGCCGATCGACCAGCCCGACGACGAAGCCGACCAGCTCGTAATCCCCAGGCTGGTAGAAGCCCGGCATTTCCGCCGTCTCCCCGCCGAGCAGGGCACAGCCGTTCTCGCGACAGCCGACCGCGACGCCGGAAACCAGCTCGGCCATCGCCGCCGGTTCGAGGACGCCGGCGCCGACGTAATCGAGGAAGAAGAGCGGCCGAGCTCCCTGCACCAGGATGTCGTTGACGCAGTGATTGACCAGGTCGCGACCGACGCCGGAATAGTCCCCGGCCATCCGGGCGACCATCAGCTTCGTACCCACCCCGTCCGCCGAAGCGACGAGGACCGGCTCGCGAAGACCGGTAAGATCGGGGAGAAACAATCCGCCGAAGCTTCCGATTTCCGTGAGCACGCCCGGAGTGTGGGTCGATCGCGCCAGCTCCTTGACGCGATCCAGCGCCCGATCCTGAGCGTCGATGTCAACACCCGCCTCGGCGTAGGCACTGTTTTTCGGTGATCCGGTCATCGGCTCGACCCCCTGAAATCGGGGCGACTATAGCAGGCAGAGCGGCCGGCTCACCAGCGGATCCAGACCTGCTCGCACGGGAGTTTCGGCACCCCTATCCGCAACCCGTTGGATCGAATTGACGCACCCGCGTCACGTGTATAGAGGAATCCCCGGGCCCCGCCGCCATCCGGGCGCCGGAGGACCTGGGGGAGAGGAGGACTCGCGATGAACATCGCGTCTCGATGGATGTTTGTTGTTCTGCTGGTTGTTTTCATCACCCCCGTCACGCTGGGACACTCCGCGCTTCACACGGACTCCGACTCGCCGCAATTGGCCAGTCGAACCGAATCCGGGATCAGTCCAGGATGGCTCGAGGCGCTGCTCGACAGGCTCGCGGCCTGGTTACCAGACCGCGGCGAGTCGAACGACGACGGGGACACCAAAAAACCTGATTCGCAGAACAGCGAGAGCTCCTGCGGACCGGGGGCTGACCCTAACGGTTGCCCATAGCGAAACTGGCGCAAGTCCAGTGATCGGCCGCCCCGGGCCCGAGGGCTCGGTGGCGGCCGTGCCAACCCGCAACCGACTGCCGCCAGCTCAGACCCTGGCGACGGACACCGCGCCTATCCTCGCCAAGGCTTCTGCCGGCCGGGCCGCCCTCAGGTCGAGCGGCCGCTGCGCGTTCCCTCGACCATCCGACGCAGCTCTTCGAGCTGCTGCAGAGCCTCGGCGGCCGTGCAATGGGCCAAGAGCGCCAGCGCCGCCAGGCACTCCCGCCCGACCCCCAGAGCCCGGAAGATGGCCTCCGACTCCGAAGCCAGCGTCCGCAATCGGGTCATGTCGTTGAGGCGCGCATAGATGACCGCCAGGTCGAGACTCACCAACGCCGCCTCGAAGGGCCGCCCCTCCTCCGCGTAGCAACCGCGCAGACGGTCGAAGGCGCGGGCCGCCGGCCGCAAGACGCCGAGCTCGGCGCCGATGCGAGTGGTCAGCCAGTCGAAACGCAGACGATCGAGACGCCGGCCGATGGCGTCGATCAGAGGACGCACCTTGTGGGCGTGCCAGGCCGCCTCCTCGAGGCGTCCGGCCTCGGTCAGCACCAGCACTAGATTGTGGAAGGCGAACAGCTTCAAGCGATCGTCGCTGCTACTCGCCGCCAGCGCCAAGGCGCGCTCGACATAGGGCAGTCCAGGCTCGGGATCACCGGCATAGACGTGGGTCAGTGCCAAGGTCATCAAAGTACGAGCCGTGCCCTCGAGGTCATCGTGGCGATCGAACAGGCGATAGGCCCGGCCGAGCACCTTGATGGCGAGATCGAAGCGCCGCTGGTACTGCGCCAGCGAACCGCGTAACGAGTAGAGCTCGGCCTGGAACAGGGGATCGGCTCCCCCGCGCCCGTAAAGGCGCTCGGCCTCGCTCAGAGCTTCGTCGGCACCGACCAGGTCCGCACCGATGCGCCGCGCGTTGCCGAGCTCGGCCCAAGCCCTCGCTCGCGGCTCGTCGGCGTAGTCACCGGTCAGCGACTGCGACACCAAAACCGCGAGCTCCGCATAGCGCAGGGTCTCGCGCGCCTGGTGACGCTCCTCGCGGCTCTTCTCCACCAACATCTCGCAAACCGATCGGCAGCGGGCAGCCGGCAGGTTGGTCACCAGCAAGCGCCGCTGTCCATCGCTCAAGGGCTCCAGACGACGCAAGACCTCGTAGGCCGCCGCCCGCTCGGCCTGAAACCGCGCCAGCAGGCTGGAAGTCTCGTTGGTGCTGCGATCGAGCACCTCTGCAAAATCCTCTCCCTGGATGACCGTCCGTCCGGACGCGGTCATTCCACAGGTCAAACACCCCTTCAACAAATGACGAACCACAATCCGCCGATCCTCGACCGACGCCGTGCCGGCCGCGAAACGCTCCAAGACGGGAGGTGACGGATGAGGCCCGTTTTCCTTGAGGCTCATCGAATTTCCCTCTCCTCTCCTGAATCTCCCCGATCTCTTAGTGCTTCGTGTCGCCCTTCTGCGGACGAACGAGGCCCACGAGCCAACTCGACGAGCTCTTGACGCACCAGCTCGCCGACCAGGGAACGCAATCCTTCAGGACCTCCCAGCAATCGCTGTTCGGTCTCGTTGATAGCCGCCGTCAGCCGCTCGTCGAGCTCGTCGAGCTGCGCCTTCTGACGCCGCTCGACCCGCTCCAGGTCCTCCGCGATGAGGCCATAGACCTGACGCCGGTCGAGCGTCCAGGTCTCGCCCCCGGCGCCCCCCGGCGCCGGCATTCCCAGGCCATAGAGGCCAGAGAAGAACTCCGCCGGAGTCACCTCGATCGCCGTCAGGATCTCGAGCACTTGTTGCACTTTGAGGGCCGGCGGTCCGGGAGCCAACAGCTGGCTCAGGTATCCCGAAGCCCACCCGAGATGTCCCTCGACCCAGCGCTGAGTCAACCCTCTTTCTCGCAGAAGATCCTTGAGGCGCCAGCTCCAGCGCATGACCTGCTGATTGGCGCTCATTTCAGCCAACGTAACACAAGAAAATATGATGCGACAAAAAGACATCTCGGTATAAGAGAAAGCGACGAATCGAATCCTTGGTGGTATTTTCAGAATGTGCGTTCGTATTCCGATTCATTTCTCTCCCCAGCGACAAACCACGGCCCCGATTCCTCCCTTCGCGACAACGAAACCTGGAATCAAGCATCGGTTCCGGCCCCCGTCAGGGGCTGGCGGCGTCCCGAATCGAGCTCTCGGCTCCACCTCCCTGGATGGAGGACGTCCTCACCCAGAGGACGTTTACGTTCGCCATCGCTTTCTTTCACCGCAAGGGGGGATCCATGCGCCATTCGTTCACTCTGCTGTTGATCGCCATCAGCATCACCGCGACCAGCACCGAGGCCCAAACGGTGCTCCAGAACGACGATTTGGTCGACTTCGGCAGCGCCACCATCCAGGCCGGCTTCGTCGCCGGCGAAAGCGGCGCCTCTTGGCTGACGACGCCCTGCAGCGGCCAGATCACCGCCGTGCGCATCGTCTGGCTGTCCCTCCTCGGTGGCCAGGGCAACACCCTGGGAGAGGCCATCCGGATTCATGAGGCCGGCACCTTTCCCGTGCCGGGCACCTTGCTCGCCGATCTCGCCGGACCGGTGCTGACGGACGGCTTCGAGAACGAGTTCACGCTGCCGGTGCCGATCGCCGTCCAGAGCGGCCAGACCTTCGTCGTCTCGTTCCAGTTCCTCAATGCTCCCCCTGCCCTCGGCCCCAGCCTGGTCACCGACACCAGCGGCTGCATGGTCGGCCGCAACGGCATCTTCGCGATTCCCCCCAGCGCCTGGCTTTCGGCCTGCCTGCTGGGCGTCAGCGGCGACTTCGCCATCCGCGCCGTAGTCGACTGCGGAACGCCGGAAATCTTCACCGACGGCTTCGAGTCCGGAGACACCGACGCCTGGTCGGCGACGGCTCCCTGAGAGCAGCGCAGCGGCTCCCTCCGAGCGATCGATGAAGGTCCGACAGGGCGCGAAGAACCTGTGATGTCGAGCTCCCTCACCTCACAAGGCGAGAAAATCGTCGTTTGCGTATCAGTCGTCCCCGGACACCGCTCGGCGCGTCGGACCGGGGCCCGGCGCGCGACCACGCTGCCGTAGGCTCCGCGCCAGCTCACGACAGGGATTCCCGCGGCACCCTTCGGCGGCCGAATCCGACCCCCTCCTTGGGATCGACCCGGGCCTGCGGCGACCTGCTAGGCTGCGCCCCCATGTGCTCGATCCTCGCCATTCTCGGACTGCGCTCGGACCCCGCTCGCCTGCGCAAACAGGCCCTCGAACAATCGCGGCGAATGCGCCACCGGGGCCCCGATTGGAGCGGTGTTTACAGCGACGAGCAGGCGATCCTGGCCCATGAGCGGCTCGCCATCGTCGACATCCTGCACGGCGCTCAGCCCCTCGAGGACGCCTCCGGCGATCTGGTGCTGGCGGTCAACGGCGAGATCTACAACCACCGCGAGCTCCGTCGGCGACACCCCGAGTTCTCCTATCGCACGGATTCCGATTGCGAGGTGATCCTGGCTCTCTACGAAGCCCACGGAACGGAGCTCCTCGCCCAGCTCAACGGCATCTTCGCCTTCGCCCTCTACGATCGACGCAGAGGAC
Organism: Acidobacteriota bacterium; assembly: GCA_039028635.1. Lineage (NCBI taxonomy): Bacteria > Pseudomonadati > Acidobacteriota > Acidobacteriota bacterium. Next base: position 17,602 of record JBCCHV010000083.1, on the reverse strand, counting down.
GGTTCCTGATCGCTCGCGATGCCATCGGAGTGATGCCCCTCTACCAGGGTTGGGACGACGACGGGAACTTCTACGTCGCTTCCGAAATGAAAGCCCTGATCGGGATCTGCCGCCGCATCGAGGACTTCCCCCCGGGCCACTTCCTGACCGGCACCGTCGGCGACGAGGTCGGCGAGCCGGAGTCCTTCTACCAACCCTCCTGGCGCTCCTACGAAAAGGTCGCCGAGAAGCCGCCAGCGCTCGATCGCCTACGGCAGGGTCTCGAAGCCGCCGTCGAACGCCAGCTGATGTCCGACGTGCCCTACGGCGTGCTGCTCTCCGGTGGCCTCGACTCTTCGATCATCGCCGCCCTGGCGGCGCGTCACAAGAAGCACCGGGTCGAGACCGGCGGCCGCACCGAGGCCTGGTGGCCGCAGCTCCACAGCTTCGCCATCGGCCTCGAGGGCTCCCCGGACCTGCGCGCCGCGCGGCGCGTCGCCGACGCCCTCGACACCATCCACCACGAGTTCGTCTACACCCTGCAGGAAGGGCACGATGCCCTGCGCGACGTCATCTATCACCTGGAGACCTTCGACGTCACCACGATCCGGGCCTCGACACCGATGTATCTACTGGCCCGTCGCATCAAGTCGATGGGGATCAAGATGGTGCTGTCCGGCGAAGGCGCCGACGAGATCTTCGGCGGCTACCTCTACTTCCACAAGGCGCCGGACGCCCGCGCCTTTCACGAAGAAACCGTGCTCAAGCTCGACCTGCTGCACAAGTACGACTGCCTGCGCGCCAACAAGGCGATGGCGGCCTGGAGCATCGAAGCGCGGGTGCCGTTTCTCGATCGCGAGTTTCTCGATATCGCCATGGCCCTCGACCCGGCGGCCAAGATGGTGGCCGAGGGCCGAATGGAGAAGGACATTCTGCGGCGCGCCTTCGCCGGACTGCTGCCCGAGGAAATCCTGTGGCGCCAGAAAGAGCAGTTCTCGGACGGCGTCGGCTACTCCTGGATCGACTCCCTCAAGGCACTGGCGGAGGCGGAGATCGGCACCGACCGCCTCGGCCGCGCCCACCATCGCTTTCCGATCAACCCGCCGGCCACCTGCGAGGCCTACCTGTACCGCGAGATCTTCGAGTCTCACTACCCCGGCGAGGCACCGGCGAGGTGCGTGCCGAGCGGCGCCAGCATCGCCTGCTCGACCCCCAATGCGCTGGCCTGGGACGAGTCCTTCCGCAACCTCGCCGACCCCTCCGGCCGCGCCGTGCGCGGGGTTCACGACGACAGCCTATGAAATTCAGGGGGGCTGGGCGCCCCCCTCGAGCGCACGCAAATGTCGTGCGCATTCACCCCAATCCAGGGCAGCCCCGTTCACGGCGCCAACGGCGCCGCCTCGCGCTGATCGCGCTCGGAAGCCGTCTGCCGAGTCGCAGACGGCTGCTCTTGGGGAACCGATCTCAAGATGCTCCAAAAGGGAACGGGTGTTCTCCCATCCCTTCGCGCGGCCGGGCTCGGGACTCCTTCCGCCTGTTGGGGCTCATTCCTCGCCGGAGCGGGTGACGGAGGTGTAGACCCCGATCACCTCGCGCTCGGCGAGAGTCGAGCAGCGCTCGAGCACACCGCTGAAGACCCCGTAGGCGGAAGTTTCGTTCATCAAGACCTCGTCGAGGGCTGGCGAGGCGAGGTCGCGCGCCGCGCCACTCCATTCGGAGATCCACAGGAATTCACCGCTCCCGGCGAGCAACTCCTGCCCTTCCAGCACCCCACGACTGATCCGGGTCACCTGGCCGAAGGCACCGTCGGCGGCCGGCAGGAGCTCCTCCTGCAAGAGCTGGCCGAGAGCTTCGGTGCTCTCCGGCGAGGTGGCACGAAAGCGTTCGAGACGAATAGCGATGGTCATGTCGAGTTCCTTTCCGCATCGAGCCGAGGCGAGGTCTTGATCGGCAGCCTCACCCGGCAAGGAATATGAGCTTCGCCAGCCACCGGCGGCCGAGGGCGGAGCTTCGTTACCAAGCACAATTTGCGTAGTGAAGATCTGCACTCTATACTCTTGCCATGACGCTGCGCATGAAACAACTGGTCGAGCTTTCCGGCCTGCCCCGCTCGCTGATTCATTTCTATCTGCGCGAAGGCATCCTGCCGGCAGGCGAGAAGACGGCGCGCAACGCCGCCACCTACTCGTCCCGACACCTGGAGATCCTCGCCGCCCTGGCGCGGCTGCGCGAGCCACCCCTCGGCCCCCTACCGCTGCCGCTGCAGCGCCGGGTCATCGAGCTCTATGAGCGCGGCGTCGAGCTCGAGGTCGCCGTCGCCCTCGAACAGGCGGTGCTCGGAGAAGCCGGCGCGGCCGCCAGCGACGGCCGCCGCTACAGCCCCGAGGAGCTCGCCCAGACCGCCGGCGTCGAGGTCGCCTTCATCAACGAGCTCGAGGCCGTCGGCCTGCTGGTGCCGCCCCCCGGCGAGCGCCCCGCCTTCGACGCCAACGACCTCCAGATCGTCACCCTGTGCCGCGATCTCGTCGCCCAGACCGGCTTACCACTGGAGGTGGCGCGTCCGATCGGCGACGCCATTCGCCAGCTCAGCGCTTACGAAATGTCCCTTCGCAACCGCGCCGTCGCCCGCCTCGACGATCGCCAGGCGGCGCAAGCCAGCCTCGCCATCCAGCAAGGCATCAACATCATCCACAGCTACCTGTTCTACCGCTGGCGTCTGCACGACATCGCCCGCCTGCGCGAGCAGGAACAGTCCGAGGACACTCCATGACGAAACTCCCGATGCCGAGCCGCGAGTGGCGCCTGCTGCTCGTCGGCCTCGGCCTGCTAAGCCTGTTCTGCTACTTCTTCTCGGCGGTCTTCCAGGTCTTCCCCTGGGCGGTGGGCCGCTTCCTGTTCTACTTCTTCGGACCGACCCTCTACCTTTCGGCCCAAGCCGCCCGCGCCCTTCTGCTGGAGGATGGCGAGCGACCGTCGATCGATCTCGGTCTCCGCATGACCGGCCTCTCGGGCTTGATCGTCAGCCTGATGGCGGTGATTCAGGACACCAATTTCACGGTGATGCAAGAGCGCCTCGGCCGCGCCGAAACGGAGGCCGAGCGGGAGCTGCTGACCCAGACCCTGTGGGGCGTCAACAACGTCCAGATCGCCCTCGACATCGCCTTCGACGTCTGGATCTCCACCGGCTGCGTTCTGCTCGCCGTCGGCCTTTGGCGTCACCTCGGAGCGCGCTTCATCGGCGCCCTCGGCATCGCGGCCGCCGGGATGGCCTTGGGACTCAACCTCGCCACCCTGCCGACGCCGCCGGCCGAAGCGGGCCTGTTCGACGGCGGCCCGGCGGTGGCCACCTGGCTCGGTGTGGTGCTCTTCCTCACCGCCAGCCCGGCACTGCGAGCGAGGTGGGCACGATGAAAGCGACCGTCCCCCACATCGCCCTTCTCCTCGGACTCTTGCTACTCACCGGCACTGCCCTGGCGGACGACTCCACGGACCGTGATCGCGCCCGCCAGCTTCTCGACGAAGGCGAGGACGCCGCGGCGCGCAAGCTGGTCGAGTCCATGATCGAACAGCAACCGCAGGACGCTGACCTCTGGGTCCTCCTCGCCACCGCCCATCACCACGCCCTCGAAAAGGCCTCACTGCTGCGCAAACGCCACTGGGCCGGCCAGCAGAAGGGCGCCCTGGAGCAGGCCCTCGACCTCGACCCCAACCACATCGAGGCCCGCGCCGAGCTGGCGGATTTCTACTACTACGCCCCCGGCATCGTCGGTGGCAGCAAGACCAAGGCCGGGCAACAGCTCGCCCTCCTCGAACGAACGTCGCCCTACGATGCCCACTGGCGCCGTGCCCTCCACGCCCGCTCCGAAAACGATCATCAAGGGGCCGTCGACGCCTTCCGAAGCGCCCTCGCGGCACGACCCGGAGACGTTCAGGCCCGCTTCGGCCTCGCCCTCCATCTCGGAGAGCTGGCGAGCTTCGACGAAGCCTTCGAGCTGCACGAAGAGCTGATCGCCGAAGACCCGGAGGGAGTCAAAGGCCCCTACTACCAGATCGGCCGCCTGGCGGTGATCTCGGGGCAGCGCGCTGAGCGCGGCATCGCCTGCCTCGAGCACTACCTCGAGGTCGCCGACAGCCAATCGCGACCGCCCAAGGCCTACGGCCACTGGCGTCTCGGCGCGCTGCTGCTGCGCCAGGGGGACCGCGAGGGCGGCCTGCGCCACCTCAACCGCGCTCTCTACCTGTCGCCCGGCCTCGAAGGCGCCCAGAAGGACCTGCGCGAGGCCGGTGGTTAGACGATCGCTAGCGGCAGATCGAGACGTCGTCGATGCCGCACTCGACGATGTCACCGGCGCTCGTGCCGTCGGAGCACTGCACCCGCAGACGCACCGTCGAGCCCGCCGGCACCGGCGACGTCACCGTCGCCCACGCAGCGTTCGAGGCACTGTCGCCGTTCGAGGCCAGCGCGCTCCAGGTGCCGCCACCGTCGGTCGAGAGCTCGAGGCGGAAGAAGTCGCCGCTGGGATCGTCGCCGCTGTCGCGCTGACCGTGCCAGTAGGCCACCGACAGGGTCGAGGCCTCACCGACGCTCCAGCTCGGCGACACGAAGATGCAGTTGCCGCGATCGACGTCGGCATTGCCGAGGCTGCTGTTGAAGGCGGTGAAGGCCGAAGCGCTGCCGCTGTTCGAGCCCCCCACCTGGGTGATCACGCCGCCACCGGAGCGCTGGCCGGGGTTGCCGATCACGAAGCTGCCGGTGGCGCAGGTGCTGGCGCCGTCGTTGAGCCAACCGCCGGCACCGTTTTCGAACCCCTCCTCGACGCTGCAGGCCGAGCTGCCGACGACGGTGAGGGAGACGCTGTCGGAGGCACTCGCCCCGGCGCTGTCGGTGACCGAGGCGGTCACCAGGTGAGCACCCGAGGAGAGGGCCGAGGCGGTCACCGACGCACCCGAGCCCAGAGCGCCGTCGAGGCTCGACGACCAGCTCAGGGAAGGCGCCAGATCGCCGTCTTCGGCATCGCTGGCGCTGCCCGTGAAGACCACCGTCTCCCCCTCGTCGAAGGAAGCACCCGCGGCCGGCGCCGTGATCGTGACGGTCGGAGCGGCGTTGGCCCCGCTGCTGGTCAACCGCACGCAGCGGAAGGTGGCATCGGCCGCTGAGGCGGCATCGTCGTCGTTGGTGAAGACCAGATACATTGAGCCGGTGTAGGACTGCCCCACCGGTATCGAAAACGTCCGGTAGTCGCCGGAGCCGCCATACTTGGGATTGAAGTCGATGCGCCCGCCACCGGTCCAGTTTTGGGTGCCCCAGAACTGGAAGTGGCGCGCCGCGTCGTTGAGGCTGTCGTTGTCATCGAAGCCGAGGGCGTGGATCTCACCCTGCACCGCACCGCGGAACTCGAACTCGAGCACGCTGCCGCTGTCGACCGTGAATCGGCTGGTCGAGCGCACCCAGGTGTTGCCGGTCAGACGCAGCGCAGCGCCCGCCTCGAGCACCTGCGTGCCGTTCGAGCCGTTCTGGTTCGAGTAGGAAGCCAGCGCCAGACTCGAGAAGTCGAGGGAGCCGGCCGGGCACCCCGGTCCCGGCGCCGGGTCGACGGTCAGGCTCACCGTCGCCGAGTCGCTGGCTCCGGCCGAGTCGGACACCGTCGCCGTCACCAGGTGACTACCGATGGAGAGGCTCGAGGTGGTCACGCTGGCACCGCTGCCGAGGGCGCCGTCGCGGCTCGACGACCAGCTCACGGCCGGCGAGAGGTCGCCATCCTCGGCATCGCTGGCGGAAGCCACCAAGGTCACCGCATCACCCACCGTGAACACCGCACCACCGGCCGGCGAGGAGATCGTCACCTGCGGTGGCGCGTTGCCACCACCGCTGACCAGGCCGGCCTCGACGATAAAGGCCGCCGCCAGGCGGGCGAACTTGAGGGCATGAGAGGCCGTGCCACCGAAGGTCGAAACGGTGTCCGCCGTGGTGTGAATATCGAGGTTGTGCTGGCCGAGAGGGGCTTCGAAGGGAAACGCCGTCGGAAAGCCCTCGTTGAACCACGAGGCGTGGTCGGAGCAGGCGTAGCCGCAATCGTCGGTGGTCCACTGCAGGCTCGGCTGGTAGGTGTCCAGAAGCTGTCCGAGGAAGTTGGTGAGGTCGCTGTCGGTGAAGCGCGTCAGCAGCGCCACGTCCGTCGCCGAACCGTTGAAGGCGGTCATGTCGAGCTGAACCACGCCGACGACGTTGGTGCCGGCGGCGCGAAAGGAGGCGGCAATGTCCTGGGAGCCGCGCAAGCCGACCTCTTCCGCCGCATAGCCCATGAACTTGAGGGTGCGGTCGGGCACGAAGCCCTCGGCGACGGCGGCGCGAATCACCTCGCCGAGCACGGCGATGCCGGAGGCGTCGTCATCGGCACCGGGAGCCGAAAAGTTCGGATTCGAGGTTCCCGGAGCGGTCGAATCGAGGTGAGCGCCGAGCACCAGGACCTCATCCGGCCTGGTCGCACCCTCGAAGGTCAGGATCACCGAGGGTTGCGAGTAGCCGGCATGGTCGAAGAGCTCCACCTGGACATCGCTGCGCCCCTGGGCCGCCGCCTGCCACCGGTCGCGAATCCAAAGGGCGGCGTCGCGGCCGGCAGGGTGAACGTAATAGCGATTCGGAAAGCTGGTCGAAAGCTGGGTGATGGTGTCGAGGATGAGGCTGGCGTCGAGGCGGCCGGCCAGCGCCTGCACCGTCGCCGACTGATCGACATCGAAGGTGACCGCCGCCGGCGCAGCGATACGAGCAGCGCGCTGCAGGGTCTCGAGCGCCTCGGCGCGGGAGCCGTGGACCAGAAAGCCGCCGCAGCGGTGGTACTTGCGGTGAATCAGGGCCGACAGGCGATCGATATCGCCCTTGCGCAGTTGCGTCGCCACCACCCCGGCACGCTCCCCCGCCGCCTGCAAGGGACGATGATCGAAGGAGAACTCGGTGCGCCCGCGCAGTTCCTCGAAGACCTCGCGGTCGACGGTGATCCACAGACCTTCGTCGTCGGTGGCGGAGGAGGTCCAGGCCAACACCGTCAGCATCGCTGCCGAGAGCACAATCCACACAACCTTCGAGCCACCCCAACGCACCCATCGAGCCATGGCGAACACTCCGATTCTCGAGCCACCCCGCGTCAAGGAGTGGCGAATTCCCGGGATGTGAGAGCTCGCGCCGGCCCCGACCGCGGTCTCGCCGCGCTCGCCGTGATTCCCCACATGTCGATTAGAACCAGAGAAAAGATAGCATGTGCGTCAATGTGCACATGAGAGTACCAGCTCACGTCATCAGGGCCGACCGCGGCAGCGGCCGGCCTCGCGACGACGGTCGAGAGCCGAGGTCAGTCGGTCAACGGCAGGAACTCATCGGGATTGGCCAAGAACTCGCCGATACAGCCTTCCGAAGCGAAGCCGTAAAGCTTGCCGTCGTGAACCGCGAACAGGTTCGACTGCACCGGAGCACCGGGAACCACTGGGCAGGTGCGGTTTTGGAAGGCATAGCGCTTCGGGTCCTCGGCGAAGCGCCGGCGACTGGGCTCGCTGACGAATTGATAGCGGAAGGCACCGTGGTCCTCGACGATCTCCGCCTTGCCGAGCTCTTCTTCGCCGGTGGTCAGAAGAACCACCGGATCGAGGCCTTCGATCGCCACCACGCGACCATCATCGTCGGCCTCCGAGGGTGAGGCGGAGGTCGCGCCATCGCCGGCGACGGCGAGACTTCCACCGGCCCGCGCCGCTGCCGTCAGCAAAGGATAGAACTGCACGAAGACGTTGTCCTGGGCGGCATGCTCGCGATGGCAACTGGCGCAGGCCTCAGCGTCGAAAGCAGGCGCCGCCGGGCGCAGGCCATCACGACTGCCGAAGCCGAAGTAGGCCCAGCCACCGGCGAACCGACCACTGTCCTTGACCGCCATCTCGACGCTGCCGAGGGCATCCGCAAAACGTCCCCGCCGGCTGGGGAGAACGCCTTCGCCGGTCGGGTGAAGGAGCAGAGCGAGCATCGTCCCGTCGCGGAATTCCCCGGTGGTGACGTAGTGGTCGTATGCCGTCGGCTCGATCAGGGTGTGGTGAAACATCTCGCGTCCGCTGGCGCCACCTTCGCTGTAGCTCATCCCGAGGGACGAGCCCACCAGCACCCAAGTCCGAAAATCCTGTGGCAAGAGCAGATCGCCGGCGGCATCGTAGGCGGGCCGAACGAGCGCCTCGCGCCCCTGAGCATCGACCGACCAAGGGAAGAGTGCCGCCCCGGCGAGCAGTGAGAGCATGACCAAGAGGTGGGTTCTTTTCATCGTGGATCCTCCTGCCGAGGATCTTCGCCGGCACCAAGCCGCCTCACCGCCATCAAAGCTGCCAGCGACGACAGCCGGGCAGCCGACGACCGTTCTCGGCGGTGAACCGCGCCGCTCCCACCCACCGCACCGTTCGCCGCCTGATTCGCACCATTCGCTGCACCAGCGTCGCCATCGCCTTGAGCCGCGCCCGCCGGGACCATAGGGTGAAAGCGTGGAAAGCCTGCTCTCACCTCCGGCCGCGGTTCCCATCCCACACCGCCCCTCCAGGGTCTGGCTGCTGCCGATCCTGGCCTTCGCGGCTGCCCTGGCGGCCGCCGTCGTGTCCTCCGAGCAGCTCATGGTCTCGATGTGGGACCACGGCCACGATCGCTGGCGAATTTTCACCTGGCAGCTCTCGACCTGGTCCTTCTGGGCCTTCGCCTCGCCACTCCTGATCGCCGCCGGCGGCCGACTGTTTCGCTCCCGCCCCTGGTGGCGCCGCCTGCCCTCGACCCTCGGCCTCGGCCTCCTTCTGATCAGCCTCCAACTGCTCAGCGTCGCCGCCATCGCCACCCTGCTGCAGCCCTTCGAGCCGGTCGCCCACTACTCCTACGGGCGCTACCTGGTGATTCATCTCGCCAAGCTCGGCGGCTCCAACCTGGTGATCTGCGGCGGCCTTCTCACCCTCGGCCATCTGCTCGCCGGCTACCGCCAGACGCGCCATCTCGAGCTCCAGGAATCGCGCCTCGAAACCGAGCTCGCCCGCGCCCAGCTCGCCGCCCTGCGGCTGCAGATCGAGCCCCACTTCTTGTTCAACAGCCTCAACTCCATCGCCGCCCTGATTCGGCGCGACGATCGCGACGCCGCCCTGCGCGCCGTCCTCGAGCTCGGTGAGCTGCTGCGCAGCACCCTCGAGGGCCAGGGCGAGCAGCTCGTGCCTCTCGCCGATGAATGGGTCTTCGTCGAGCGCTACATTCACCTGCAGCGTCTGCGCTTTGCCGACCGGCTGCAGGTCACCAGTCGGCTGCACGACGGCGCCGAGACTGCCCTGGTGCCACCGCTGCTGCTCCAGCCGCTAGTCGAGAACGCCCTCGAGCACGGCCTGCGCCGCCGCCGCGAGCCGCTGCAGCTCGAGCTCTCTGCCCAGTCGATCGCGGACCGGTTGCGCATCGTGGTGCGGGACGACGGCCCCGGCCTGCCGCCGGAGTTCGACCTCGAACGCGACCAAGGGGTCGGCCTCGGCAACCTGCGGTCACGGCTCCACCACCTCTTCGGCGAAGCCGCCGAGCTTCGTATCGAGGCCCTCGAGCCGGGTGTCCAGGTGACCATCGAGCTTCCCGACCAGCGACCTCCCGAGACGACCCGCGGCCGAGCTTCGGACATCGCTCAGCGATGAGCCCATTGCGAGTCCTGATCGTCGACGACGAGCCGCTGGCCCGGGAAACCCTGCAACAGATGGTTTCGGAGATCCCGGAGCTCACCCTGGTGGGCGAAGCCCGCGATGGCCAGGAGGCGCTGATCGCAATTGCCAACCGGCGCCCGGATATCGTGCTGCTCGACATCGAGATGCCCGGCAGCAGCGGTCTCGCCACCGCCGAAGCGCTGCGCCAGGGCGCCCTGCCGGTGTTCATCTTCGTCACCGCCTACGACGCCTACGCCTGCCAAGCCTTCGAGGTCGAAGCCCTCGACTATGTCCTCAAGCCGGTTTCCGAGGAGCGCCTGCAGCGCGCCCTGGAGCGCGCCCGCCAGCGGGTTCTCGAGCACCAGCTACGAGAGGCAGCGCAACGCTTGACGACTCCGGCCACTCGCCCGCCGGCTCCCACCGCCACCTACCTCGAGCGCATCCCGATTCGCAACCAGGGACGATCCCGGCTGGTCGAAACGCGAGAACTGCTGTGGATCGAGAGCCAGGACTACTACGTGCGGCTCCACACTCGCCGCGGCAGCCCACTGCTGCGCACCACCCTCTCGGCACTCACCGAGCGCCTCGATCCGCAGCGCTTCCTGCGCATTCACCGCGGCGCGGTGGTCAACCTCGAAGAAGTCGTCGAGGTGCAGAACCTCTTCCGCGGCCGCCGCCGACTGGTCCTGCGCGACGGCACTGAGCTGATGGTCAGCCGCTCGCGACGCCAGGCAGTGGAGCAGGCCCTGCTGCCGAAGCTGCGGCCCTAGCCCGAACCTGGTGGGCGAGAGGCGCTCTCCGCTATTGAATCCGGCGCCCTAATGCGCTTTTAGGGGCACACATACATCCCCTCGCCGTGAGGGAACGCTTCGAGGCCGCTCCGTCGCGGCACTCGAAAGGAGGATGCATGAGACGAAGCCTCGCCCTACTCGCCGCTGTCGGGCTGCTGATCGGTCTGCTGGCCGTCCCATCGACGGCCGATGATGAGAAGACCCGCACCGGCGTCTTCATCCAGTGGGTTCCGATCAATCTCAAGGTCTTCACGGACAAGTTCAACGGTCGCAACACCTACGCCACCTACAGCGCCCTCGGCAACGCCACCGTGTCGATTCACAGCGGCCGCCTGTGGGTCGACATGCCAGCCTCGCCGAGCGCTGGCGATGGTCTCAAGATGGAGCTGCCGTCGACCGGCACGGGGGTGCGCTGCCTCGACTTCGGCGGCCTCGACATCGCTCCGGCGGCCCTTGGTGCCCGCATGACCTGGGTGTGGTTCGGCTTCGACGATCAGACCGGCGACCGCATCGAGATCCGCCGCGTCGAGATGTGGACCGAGGACGGCGATGGCCTGCGCCAGGACAAACAGTTCAAGATCAAGCACACCAAGGAGAACGGCGAGCCGGTCGAGCACACCGTCGAGGGTAAGGACTGGGACGACGTGGCGAGCAAAAGGTGGGACACCAAGAACAACGGCACCAAGGTGCAGCTCGAGATCGAGTTCAAGGACGGCACCGAGTACAACTCCGATTGGCTCGATCCGCCGGCGAGCACAATCAGCGGCTTCGAGGTCTCCGGAGACGGCTCGGACTTCTCCCTCGACTCGGTGGGCGGCGGGGAGTTCCACACCCAGTCCGTACCGGCCGAGCCGGTGGAGGTCGCCACCTTCGCCGAAGCGCGCTTCAACGCCGTCCCCAACTACTTCATCGGCCAGACCGGAGACGCCGACCTGGTGGTGGTCGCCCGACTGCGCTCGATCGAGCAGCGCACCTCGCCGGTCTCCTTCGACCCGCGGCCGCGGCTGCGCGCCCAGTGGAACGCCGAGACGGTGCTCAAGGGGATCCCCAACGGCGAGCGCTTGACGGTGCTCCACGCCCTGGAGGACGAGCACGGTCGCCTCGGCCTGCGTCCCGGGGACCGCGCCATCCTCTACCTGCGACGGGGCGAGGAGCCGCGCGGCCTCGACCGCGAGTGGTATTGGGACTTCGGTCCGACCGTCGGCCGGGTACCCTTCTCGGACCAGAATTTGCGCGCCGCGGCATCGCGTATTCGGCACTTCTTCCACGGAGGCTCGTGATGAAGCTCAAGTTACTCCTCTTCGGCCTCGCGCTGACCATCGCCCTGCCCGCCGGCGGTGACGTCATCATCTCCGGAACCTCCGAGTTCGTCGGCAAGGTCGAGGACTGCTGGCAGCAGATCATGGACGAGGGGGGCGACGGCGCCCAGACCCTCAATGACCTGCAGTCGTCGAGCAACGACCACGTCATCCGCGAGCGCCCGGGCAAGAACGGCACCAGCTACAACAGCGGCGTCGACGCCACGGTCCCCGAGGCCGGCGGCTCTGGCAAAGGCACCGGCACCACCGTGAAGTGGGATCCCAATCTGACGACGCCGTTTTCCGACTGGGTCAATCGCGATCCCTGCGCCTGCCTGCTCCACGAGCTCAATCACTCCCGCCAGGGAGACACCGGAACCCGCGATGATCGACCGGGCCACAACGGCATCCCGAAGCACGAGATCGATGCGGTGAGCAACGAGAACAAGTACCGCAAGGACAAGGGCCTGCCACAGCGCACCAAGTACAAGGGCAAGGAACTGCCGTCGAGCGCCATCCACTGAGGAAAGAACGATGACGAAAAGAGCACAGATAGTCCTGTCCTTCCTGATCGCCGTCGGCCTCGCCTCGGTGGCCTGGGGCCAAATCACCACCTTCACTCCGGGAACCACCGTCGGCACTCCGACCACCTACCCGATTCAGATCCACCCCCAGAGCATGGTCCAGCTGGCGGGCACCATGTCGCAGAGCAGCTACTCCTGGTGGGAGACGGTCCGCATCGACCTCACCCTGACCAACCAGGGCTTTTCGGCGATCGGCCTGTGCCCCGACTTCGAAGGCAACATTCGAGTGGTGTCCCTCAAGCGCGACGGCGTCGCCATCGCCCCGCGCTTGACCTGGATCGACTTCGACGAGGATCTCGGCTGGATTCTCAACCAGAATCTCGAGACGGTGCCGCGCGGCGGCAGCCTGTCGCTGTCCTGGGAGAGCGGCTATGACCAGGTGAGCGGCGAAGAGGCCCTCGAGGCGGTGATCTTCAACAAGACCACCGACCTGCATCAGGAATCCATCTACCCGATCGGCACCGCCGGCACCTACGAGATCAAGCTGCGCTACCGCTACCCGGCGTCGACGCGTTTCAGTACCCCGGTGTTCACCGGTTCGTCGAACACCATCACCCTCACCTTCACCATTCTCTGAGCTCGACACCCTCCCCGGGGTGGCGCCCCGCCACCCCGGGCGGCCGATCCCGGCCCGCTCCACCACTCAGCCGAAGTTCCCGGAGAGCGCCCGCAAAGCGTTGGGCGCCATGCCGTACTGCTTGCGGAAAGAGCGCGAGAAGTGGCTGCGGCTGGCATAGCCGACGCGCCGCGCCACCGCATCCATCGACAGGGCGCTGCCCCGCTCGAGAAGCTGGCGGGCTCGTTCCAGACGCACCCGCTGCACCAGCGCCATCGGTGGCAGGCCGAACGCCACGGTGAAGCCCTCGGCAAAGGCGGAACGGCTCATCGCCGCCTCCGAGGCCAGCGACTCCACCGTGAAGGGGCGCGCCGGATCCTCGAGGATTCGCTCCAGGACTCGCGCCAGGCGAGGATCCTGGAGGCCCGCGATCCAGGGTAGGCCGCACTCCCCCTGCTGGCACAAGCGGCGCAACAGCAGCACCAGGGCCTGGCTCATCAACGCTGTCTGCATGACACCGCTGCCGGGCCCCGGCTCGCGCTGCTCGGCGAGCAGATCCTCGAACAGGGGACGAGCTCGAGGCATCGCCGAGAGATCCTCGACCAGCGGACGCTCGAGTTGATCGAAAAGCCCGAGGGCACTGCCATAGCGCACCCGCACCAGGCCGCAGGCCACCGTCAGGGCGGCTTCCCCGGGTTCGCCGGCGGCGATCACCCGAACCTCTTCCTGGTCGGCACCCGGTTGGTGCTCGCGCAGCGCTTCACCCTGCGGCCCAATCGCATGCGGTGACCCTTTCGGAATCACAGCCAGAGTCCCGGGAACGAGCGGCCGTTCGCCGCCGTCGGACGCCTGCAGAATCCCGCGCCCTGCGAGCACGAAATGCAGCATGACCGCCGGCGGCCCGGGAAGGCGCAGGCGCCACCCAGAGCTCACCAGGCAGAGGGCGAAAGGCTCCACCTCGACGTCGAGCTTGGCCAGCAAGCGATCGAGCAGCATGGTTCGATGCTACGCCCCAACCTCCGGGAGAGCAATCACGGTCTGGACGATCGAGCCCGAGCCCCGGACCTTCGAGCACGGCAGGGTCCTTACAGTCTCCTGGCAACGTGTTGAAGAAAAAGACACAAACTGCCCAAAGACAAAACACCCAGGAGATAAGACAAATGAGCACGAACCTACTTCGGACCAGCCTCGCCCTGCTCTTGGCCCTGTTCCTCGCCGGCACCGCCCTCGCCCAGCTTCCGGACCCCGGCTTGGAGATCGATCCCGCGCACACCGCAGTCGTCATCACCGATCCACAGAATGATTTCTTGAGCCCCGAAGGGGTGACCTGGAAGCTGGTCGGGCCGAGCGTCACCGCCAACAAGACGGTGGAGAACATCGAAGCTCTGATGAAGACCGCCAAGGCCACCGGCCTCGAGGTCTTCATCTCGCCGCACTACTACTACCCGGCGGACCACGGCTGGCATCACGAGGGGGCGGTCGAGACCATGATGCACGCCATCGGAATGTTCGACCGCAAGGGCCCCCTCATCACCGAGGGATTGAAGGGCTCTGGGGCCGATTGGCTGGAGCGCTACAAGCCCCTGATCAACGACGGCTCGACGGTGGTGGTGAGCCCGCACAAGGTCTACGGACCGGAGACCAACGACCTGATCCTGCAACTCCGCAAGCGCGGCATCTCGAAGGTCATTCTGGGCGGCATGTCGGCCAATCTCTGCACCGAGGCCCACATGCGTGAGCTCCTCGAACAGGGCTTCGAGGTCGCCGTGGTGACCGACGCCACCGCCGCCGCCCAGGCCCCGGAGCTGGATGGCTACGCCGCCGCCCTGACCAACTTCCGCTTCCTCGCCAACACCACCTGGACGACTGCCCAGGCAGTCCAGGAGATGAAGGCTGCCAAGCCGTAGTCGCTGGCCCTTCCTCCACAGGATCGAGGAGGCCGACATCAAGGCGGCCTCCTCGACCCCTCCGCGAGCCGATCGGTGTTCTGAGTCAGTACACTGAAGCATCGATGACTCGCCCCGTACGTCCCACCCAACCCGCGACCCGCCTTTGCCAATGGGCGATCGGCCAAGGCCTCGAGATCGATCTCTTCCACTACACGGGCCGCGCTGCCGACTTCGGCCGACACCACCACGAGTCCTGTGATCTGTCTCTGATCCTGCACGGCGAGCTCCTCGAGCGAACCGGATCGCGCCAGTCCCGGGGTCAAGCCTCGTTCCTCTGCCTCAAACCCGCCGGCTTCGAGCACTCGGACCACTTCGTCGCCGAGACCGAGATTCTTCGCCTACGGATCGATCCCGCCGTTTTCAGATCCGATCTCGAGCTCGCCTCCTACCGCGGCTGGCGTCGTTCCGAAGCCGCGGGCCGACAGCTCTTGCAGTGGGCCCGAGATCTCGTCCGCGAGCAGAACCTCGACGACCCCTCGGGCCGACTGGTGGAGATCCTCGCGGCCACCGACGAACTCCCCGCTCGCCGCCCGCAGCCGCCCTGGATGGGCATCCTCGAAGAGCAGATCGAAGATCGTCTCGACGAGCCCCTGCGAGTTCGCGACCTCGCCCGCGAGCTCGCACTCCACCCAGTGTCGATGGCTCGCGCCGTTCGGCGGGTTCACGGCTGCTCGGTTCGCCGGCTGATCCTGCGTCGGCGCCTCGACCGGGCAACGCGCGAGCTACGGCGCGGCCAGCTTTCGCTGGCCGATGTCGCCACCGCGACCGGTTTCTCCGACCAAGCCCACCTCACCCGCCGACTGGGGGAACACCGCCGCTTCACGCCAGGGGAACTGCGCCGCCTCGGCCGGACCTGAAGCCACCGCCAGGCGGACCAACCGAGCGCCGGGGTTGCGTTCGTTCAAGACAACCGAGTGTCAGCTCACTAAGTTGGGGCGACGAAAGGAGACTTGTCGAATGAACCTCCGCCCCTTTGCCCCTTTCTCTGCCTCCGTCGCGGTCACTGCCACTCTCATCGCTCGTCTTCTACTCGCCATTGCGCTGATGGGCCCAGCGGCCGCCGAGGCCGCCTGCCCTCTCGATGGGTTTCCAGCTCCAGCCGGCGACATCGACCACGCCTACGCCGAAGACCTCGACGCCTTCATCACCGCGTCTCTGCGGTACGTCGGTGCCACGCCGGGGCTGGCCGTCGGCATCGTCGAGAACGACCGGGTCATCTACGCGCGCGGTTTCGGCCGACGCGACCTCGAGGATTGCCAGCCGGTGACCGCCGCCACTCGGTTCTATCTCCTGTCGCTGACCAAGTCCTTCACCGGCATGGCCGCAGCACTCCTTCAGGAGCGTGGAGAGCTCGCTCTCGATCAGCCGCTCACCAGCTTCTTTCCGAACCTCACCATGGCGGCGCCGATCAACCCGGCTCAGACCAGCTTGCGCGACCTCCTGACTCACCGTCCAGGCTTCTGGAACGGTGGCATCAACTACCGATCATCGGCTCCCGGGAACCTCGACGACGCGACCATTCGATACCTGCTCGAGAAGCACTCACGCCCGGCCGCAATCGACTTCACCTACAGCAACCTGGGATATGTGATCGCGGCCGCGGCCATACGCCAAGCCACCGGCAAGGGTTGGCGCCAGCTCCTCGAAGAGGAAATCTTCGCCCGCATCGGTATGGCCGCCACGACCACCGATATCGCAGAAGCCCAGCGACACGAGTTCGCCCGCCCCTACGCCATGCTCCAGGACGGCGGTTTCGAGCCTCGGCCGATCAAAGTCCAGGGCCAGATGCACGCCGCCGGCGGCGCCGTCTCGACCCTCGGGGATCTCTTGCGTTGGGTGCGCTTGAACCTCGCCGAAGGCCGTCTCGACAACCAGCAGGTGATCCCCGCCGCAGTCGTGCGCCAAGCGCACGCACCCCAAATTCAGTACGACTGGAAGTTCGGTGACTACCATCGCTTCGCCTACGGCCTGGGACTGCACAACGCCGACCTCGATGGCGAGCTCACCCTGCACCACTTCGGCGGACCGATCCACCTATCCTTCCAGCCGAGGCGACAACGGGGGCTGGTCGTCCTCTCCGCCGGCCCCGACTCGACCCGCTTCGTCCACCAGCTGGCGGCCCATCTCTACCGACTCCTCGACCGCCCTGCCGACCCACCCGAGGCCGAGGACGTCTTCGCCGAGCTTCACGAGCTCGGCCAGAAGCGGCTGGGCGAGCGGGCCGAGCGCCGTGCGCAGCTCGCCGCCCGCCAAAGCCCCTTGCATCGCCCGGCCGCCTCCTACGCCGGCACCTACCGCAACGACCGGTTGGGCGAGATCCAACTGCTCGACCGCGATGGCGAGGTCGAGCTGCGCTACGGGGTCCTCATCCAGGTGTTGCGGCCTCTCGAGGCCGACACCTTCGCGGCCGACCTTCTACCACTCGGCGGCAGCGTCTCGATTCTCGAGTATCAAGCCGAGGACGGCGGTGCGCTCCTGTGGGGCGAGCGCCGCTTCGACCGGATCGCGGAGCCCTAGCAGACTGCTGAAAAAGCCGCGTGGCGGCTTATTCAGCGCCTGCTGTTTGTTTCAGGGGCGCCCGGCCAGGGGGGCTAAAGGCGCCCCCCTCAGGCGCACGCACATGTCGTGCGCCTTCACCCCTGGCCGGGCGCCCCCGTCCTCGGCGGCTTTGCCGCCGCCTCGCCCCTCGGGCTCGGAAGCTCTTGAAGACCAAAGATGCTCCCAGTCAAGACTTTTTCAGCAGCCTGCTAGCTGTTTGTTCCGAGAG
>JBCCHV010000082.1 GCA_039028635.1 Acidobacteriota bacterium | reverse complement strand
TTGGCCGCGGGGGGGCGGGGGCCCCCCCCCGGCCCAACAAGCGGGCATTTTGGGGCACCCCCCCCCCCCGCGGGGTGTAACCCCCCCGCTTCGCTCTGCTGGACTCGGTCGCAGGTCGCCGGGGAGTTCTTCAGCGACGTGCTCGGCGGCCGCCCGTGGGCGCCACTTCTTCACCGTAGGGGCAAAGCCAGGGATGGGCGAAGAAACTCGCTGGGATTACCGGTTGCGGAAAAAATAGCGCTGTCGAACTCCCAGCCCTTCTATGTCAAGGGATAACTTCAGGGCTGGCGGGCGCAGTTCCGAGACTGGCTGTCACTTCAGCAGTGGGAAGAGGTTTCGCCCGGAATCGGTCGCCGGTGGCGGCATGCCCGGCGCCGTGCCTCACTCGGTTGAGCTTGTGATAGAACTCGCAAGCGAGGCGTCAGGCGGAATAAAGTTCTCGGAGGAAGCAACCGACCGTGCGCGACCAGCATCTCACCGTGTTCCAGCTTCTGCAGGTCTACGAAGGGCATCGCTCGCCGCGCGAGCTCTCGGACTTCGTCTTGCGCCACCTGCGGGCCCTCTGCCCGGAGTGCGACGCCAGCTTCGGCCAATACACGCGAGCCCTCGAGCGTCGCCGCCAGCGGCTGCTCCAAGAAGCCGACTACCGGCCCGCCGTCGAACAGGCAACGGTCCACGCAGCCCAACTCGCCGCTCGTCTCGCGGAAGACGAAGCCCGCGCCCCCCAAGAGGTTGCGGTCCTCCTCAAAGGGCCCGTTGGCACCTGGCAACGCCGCATCGAGAAAGCGCGCACCCGCTACCGCTCCCCGGCCGTCGTCGAACGCCTCCTCGAAGCAGCCCGCGGCACCCTACGCCACCAGCCCGCCGACGCCTTCGATTACCTCGACGCCGCCCGCGCCGTGGCCGAGCGCTTGAACCAAGAGCTCTACGGCGAATCCCTCTGCAGCGACCTGCGGGTGCGCATCGAAGCCCACCGCGCCAACGCCCTGCGCGTCCTCGGCGAGCTGCGCGGCGCCGACGCCCTGTGGGTCAACCTCCAAGCCCACCTCCGCCACCAGCCCGTCACCGACGACCTCCTCCTCGCCGAGCTCGCCAGCCTCGAAGCCTCCCTGCGCCAAGACCAGCGGCGCTACCCGGAAGCACAGCGCCTCCTGGGCCAAGCCGAGCGAAGGTATCGGGCGCTGGAGGACCGGGGCGGCTTAGTCAAGATCCTTACTCAGCGTGGTGCGATCGCGCGTCTTCAGAATAAGCCCGGGCAGGCGTTAGAGCATCTCGCCGAGGCTGGGGCTTGGGTGGACACAGCTGCAACTCCTGGGTTGGCGTGGATGGTGCTTCATAATCGGGCCCTGAGCCTCTGCGACCTCGGGCGGTTCGAGGAGGCCGAAGCCCACATCCGCGACTGCCGGCCCCTCGCGGCTAGGGTCTGTCGTCCCTCCGACCAAGCTAGGCAGGAATGGCTCCTTGGCCGGGTCGCGGCCGGAACTCGGCGAGCTGAGGAAGCTGAAAAGCACTTTGGCACCGCACGGAATCTTTTCCTGCGCTCTGGGATGCTGTACGACGCTGCTCTCGTTGGCTTCGATCTGGCAGAGCTTTTCTTGCGCACTCGCCGACCGTTCGAAGTAAAACGTCTGACTCAGCAGATGATCGGCACCTTCGAAAGCCAGAGGGTTGCCACTCACCTGGAGCGGTCCCTGATCCTCCTAAGGCAAGCAGCCACAACGGAGGCGATCACTCTCGAGCTTCTCGCTGAGCTTAGGCGCCACTTTCAGGCCCCCCGCCGGCCGAATCAGGCCACCTTGTAGGACCAAGATTTCACTGCCGGGCCCGCTTTCCCTACGGCACAATGTGTTGTCGTGGCGAAGCTTACCCTGTCAATGTTCAGCTTCTAAATTGTCGACTTAGATAAAATTCGCAGCGATATCGGAGTCCCTCTGGGAGTCCCATTCTCTGCTATTTGCGATACATGTCTTCATGAGCGAAGACTGACACGGCACGTCGCCGGCCGCAGTACTTCAGCTCAAGGAGGCGTATGAATGCAAAAATTAGTTGCAGTGACTGCGGTTATCTGCCTGGCGATTGCCCTGGCAACGCCCTTGGCAAATGCCAGTCGCGAAGCTCCGGCCCCAAACTCTGAACGAGGCTGGGTGGCTAGCTCTATGACCTGGTTGTCGGCTACCCTTGCCGCCCTCCTAGGATGGCCAGAAGTAGTCCGATTGGGGGCCGAGGCGCACCCGGACTTCGACCCCAATGGGTTGACAGTTGGACCTCGAACTCCCACCGAGGGCGAGCAGGGTGCTGGCCAAGGAAATCTACCGAGAAAACCCTCTTCCGACTCAAGTGAGCCTGGCCCAGACATTGACCCAAACGGTGGGCGCAGCGAGACTCATCCACCGACGAAGTAGGCCCTCAGAACGGTGCATCGAGGCGAGAGTCACGTGCCTCTTTCCTCGATGCCCTGGGTCTAGTTGTCCACTGAAAAAGTACCCGAAACTCTTGCCGGTGTCTCACGCGCAGGCCCACAGGCTACTATGTAGATGGAATGTCTAAACACCTAAATAGAGAAGATCTCGGTTTGCTTCAGGCAATGGTCGCGAATGGAGAACTGAACCCGGCGGTGGTCACATGGGCTGCCTTGAAGCTCTCGTTTGGGCACTGTAGTACCTGCAGGAAGGCGGTCGTCGCCTTCTCTGAGACCGTTCGCCGCAGAGTAAGACTTGGTGGTGAACGGGCTAGGGCCTACGAGGCTGTTGGCTTCGGGCTTCTCGACGGCGAGATCGCGCTCCGGCAAGACCGAAAGCGCGCCCAGGCGGCGATTTCTGCCTTGGCGGAGCTAGCTCCCGATGAACGGCTCGCTAAGGTCAGGAGGGCGCGGCAGCGGTTTAGGTCGCCTTCTCTTGTAGAGGAAGCGCTAAGCCGAGCATCGGTAGTTTGGAGCAATAGCCCTGAAGAAGCGAGATCTTGGATCGCCCTAGCCGATGAGCTAACAAAGAGGCTTTATGGCCGAAGCTACTCGCCAGCGGTAACGTCCTCCTTGGCGCTTCGGGTTCAGGGCTATCGTGCAAACCTGAGTCGTATAGTCGAAGACTATCGGCGAGCTGAAGTTGCTTGGGCTCGTCTCCGGCAAGACCCACGTCGGCTGGATATCTTAGAACCCGAGGCTGTAGCCGAGCTGTTTTCCCTCGAGGCATCTCTAGCATCTGCTCGCCGCGAGTTTGCTCGGGCAAGGGCTCTGCTGAACAAGGGGCTTTCTCTCTTTAGGCTTGGTGATTCGAGGGATGGGGTCTCTTCGACACTGATTCAGCTAGCAATCGTTGAGGCCCATGAAGGCGGCTACTCCAGTGCGTTGGGTCTCCTGGAGGAAGCCCAAAGCCTTCTTAGGCCAGGGAATGCGCTAAAGCGGGCGGGGCTACTTCATAATCGGGCTCTATATCTCGCCGCCCTCAACCGGTTTGATTCTGCAGAGCAAACTCTTCTTGAGTTTGAAGAAGCCCTAGCTGGAATTGAGAACAAAGGCCTCGAAAGGCTCCTTTTTTCCCTTCGGGCCCGAGTCGCTGTTGGACGCGGGCAACTTGGTGAAGCCGAGGTCGCCCTGAAGGCCAACCGGAAGTCATACCTGGACGCCAAGCTTTACTACAATTCTGCTCTATCCACCCTCGACCTCGCCGAGCTCCTCCTCGACCAAGGCCGCCTGAGCGAAGTCCAATCCCTCGCCCAAGAGACCCTCGCCGTCTTCGAGCGCCAGCAAGTCCCCGCCGAAGCCGCCCGCGCCATCGCCCTCTTCACCCGCGCCGCCCTCGCCGAGCGCCTCACCGTCGCCCTCCTCAGCCGCCTGCGCCGGGGCCTCGGGGGGCCGGGCTAGGTTGACATTCGGTCGCAGAAAGTTCCTTACAGACTGTTGCGCTCTCGCGCAAATAATCACCGATCTGGGAGACTTCGTGTTAGAGTTCCAGAAATGCTCGACTCGCTAAATCATTCTCGTCATTCTTCTGCTTTGGGTCGAAAGCGCCTGTTGTCCAGCGCGGTGCTCATTCTTTTGGCTGTGCTAGGCGGTGCCGGTGTCGCGAGCCGGGCGCTCGATCAAGGGCTGGTCGAGTCAGCAAATTCAGAGAGTGTTTCGCGGGATTTCAGGCTGTCGGCTGACCCAGCAGTTCGGTTGTTGGCGATCGTTTATCGCGGAGTCACGACAGGGCGAGAGACCCACCTGTCCCTGTTCGGCGATGGCCGGTTCGTGGCCGAGATGAAGGATCATCATGGCGGGCTTCTCCGTAGGGGGGAAACCAGCCTGCCATACGCTGAAGTTCGTTCGGTCATGGAGTTGGTGGTTTCCCATGGCATCGCGGACGTTGACGGACCCAGTGTGATGCGGAAGATCGAAGCCTCGGGCTCGGCAGGGAAGGAAGCCCGTTTTCTGCCTTCGGACGCAGGGACAGTGATGATTACGCTGAAGCTCGAAGAATACCTCCGAGACGGTGAGGTGCTGAAAGATCATTCGGCGAGTGTTCTGCTGGGAGAGCCTAAGATCTTGGCCCGTTTGGCACCTGGCGTTGCCGAAGTGAGAGGCTTTGTCGAGGTGTCGGCGCGGCTTAGGCCTTTGAGGCAGCAGCTCCTAGAGGGTGAGCACCCGTGAGGGGCTGGCTGTTGTTCTGTTGTCTGGTAGTTGCCTTGAGCTGGGCCAGCTTCGTATTTGGTGGAACGTTCGCCATGGTGGATAACCGTTCCGCCGAACCGCCATTGGCGCCCTTCCGCATGCAGCCGTTTGCAATTGTTCACCCTCCTGGCTACGCGGGCGGAGTTCCTCAGGTGGTCGCCGTGCGGATCTGCGTGCGGCCCCAAGACCCACAACTTGTCCCTAGCGTTCAACAAGCTATCGCGACCTGGAACGGTCTCGAAGCTGGTACGGGGAATTGTGAGAACTGCGTCCTGTGGGAGGAGAATTTGCCGCCGGACGCTCCGTATCATGCCTACTCGACGGTTCTCCATGAAATGGGGCATTGCGCCCTCGGCCTTGGTCATCCGAACCTCCGAGAGACCGGTCGCTTGCCAGTCGAAACCGCCACGGGAACTTGTGATGTTGATGAGGATGGGGAATGCGGTGAGTTGACAAGCTTCACCAACTCCGGCAACGCAACCCAGATTGCGACCAATACTGGGCTCCGCGGAGATGCAGATAATGACCATCAGAACTCGTGTCCCGTCCTGGGAGATCCGGTCCAAGGGCCCGCCGCCACTGCGCGGCCAACGACGGGCTATGAAACTGCTCGGCGAGAGGATCTTTGCGCGCGTTTGGTTGCTTGCCCGAGTCCTTCGATTTGCTGCCCTGCTTGTCCAGGGTCGGACTGCCCG
This sequence comes from Acidobacteriota bacterium, assembly GCA_039028635.1. Taxonomy (NCBI): domain Bacteria; kingdom Pseudomonadati; phylum Acidobacteriota; species Acidobacteriota bacterium. The sequence continues at coordinate 18,959 of JBCCHV010000082.1, read as the reverse complement.
TCTGTGCCATGGAACACGGTTGACTTTTCCTGGTTTCGGGTGAGCGACAACAATCCCTTCGTTGTCGACTCGCTGATCATCGACCGGGACTCGTTCTCGCGCAGAAAAGATCTTCTACCTGCCGGGCACAACTACGCTGCAAACGCAAACCGAGGGGTTGGCGACGCGACTGGATTTCCTGATACGCAGAGCGTCATGTATTCGCTCCTGGTTCCAGGGATGAAGCGAAATGGCCTCGCAGCCGATGACGTCAATATGGTCAAGATGGCGATGACCGGAGTCGACCGAATCGCCGGTACTCCCGACGACTACACCGTCGCGCTGATTTACGACCCGGATTGTCAGACCGCAGACATTCAAGTGGGCTTGACCGATACATTCATCACCGACGCCCAACAGACAGGTATCTGCGCCGCATTTCCTCGGCCTTCATTCTCGAACAGTGTTCACTACTCCCAGACACCGCTCTCGACGCTCGACCGGATCCTTATCGAGCTCAACCCAAGTGTCACTTGGGACTTCGAGGTCCCCTTGATTTTTCGGGGAACTTTCGAATCTGGGAACCTCCTGGAATGGAGCGCTTGGAGCCAGTAGCTCGACAATTCAATCCGCCTTACCAGACGCTGAGACAAACAGCACGGCGAGAAGCGCTGCGACTTGCAGTGGAGGGCGGGTATTGCCCAGGGTGACGGGACCGCTCGCTGTCGGCCCGACTGTCAGGACAATTACCCCTCAAGTATCGCTCCAAGCGCTAGGGGGGAGCGCCGCGTTGCTACGCCGGTGGTGTCCTAGATGTGTATTGGTCCCAACAGAGAGGTGGCGCTGAGAGATTGGAGGGGCTCTCCCTGCGGCCCTCGGGTCGCTGTAGACTCTGCGATGTGCGGTGCGTTGCCGCTCCGAAAACGAAGGAGGCTGGGTGGAAAAACAACTTCGGCAGCGAATCGCGTTTGGCTTAGCCGTAACGCTTCTGTCGACTGGTGCTTCAGTAGGGGCTACCTACGTCATGAAGGAGTACCGGCAACTGCTCCCCTGGCCCATTATTCTCTCCTCAGTATCCGTGCTTTCCGCTGCGGTGGTCCTAGCCTGGGGGTTCTACCCGAGATGGACTTCAGACGGCCTCGTTTGGGAGAAGCGTCAGAATGTCAAAGTCCGCGGGCCGGGATCAACGCCAGCACGCTACGACATGGTTATTGAAGTTCGGGCCGAAAGCGCTGTTATGCAACCCGTCAATCTCAGGATTAGGCTTGAGGAGCCATTGAAAGAAACTGAGGTGCTTGCGTTCCACGAGAGTAATGGTCAGACGAAGATCATTGGCGATGGGAGCTTCGGGCATCTATGGGTTCGCGGCAAGTGTGTCTTTGTGCGCTATGCCACGCCGCCGTTAAGGGAAGGTGAGGCTCTGAAGGTCTATATTCCGGAAGGAAGGCTGCCGATTCAAGTGGCCCGTCGGGACTAGAGCACTCTAGGTTCGTCCAATTCTTGCTGACGCCATTCGTTAGCCGGGGCAACCGGCGAATCTGCATGCGCAGAGTGAGAGTCTGCCGCTCGACGGTTCAGATGCCGATACGCCCGATCGCCGGGTTGCTGTGAACGGCGGTCCGCTCGGTGCCTAATATCGAAGGCGGCGAGTTCGCTCCCGCGTCCTCGGCTCCGTATCCGTATTCTTGACGGGCCTGTAGTCCGCATGGACTGCCAGGTGATCGTCGAAGGCAGTGGAATGTGCTCTGCGTGCACTCTGCAGCGGGAACACTAAAGGTAGCGGTGCTCCTGTAGACTTCCTCTGAACGAGGCACCTTTCCTGTCCTCTTTGAGGTTCCTATGTCAAATGAGAAGCACAGTAGCCTCCGAATAGCTGCGGGTGCCGCGGCCGTCTTAGCTGGTGCCTTCGTAGTTTTTCAGTTCGCTGTTGAGCGAGGCGCAGTCGTAGATCCTGTCGCGTGGACCGTCTTGGCATGGACGTGCATCGTCATTATGCTTTCGGCGTTGGTTGTCGGTGGCCTTGCGGCGATCCAATTTGTGTGGGGTGAAGTGAGAGGAGGGCGAACGCTCGTAGAGTACGTTGCGGAGAACGGTCCCGGGATGGCCCAAGTCAGAGTCAGGAATCTAGGGCGGCCGGATACATTCGTAGCAACGGCGACGGTTCTCGATGTCCAGGAGCAGGTGAGTAATCCTAGGTTTCTAAGAAGTTACAACCTGGGCTGGATGGGACACAGTTGTCCTCGGGCCGAACTCTCGTGCGGCTCACTCGACACGCTAAAGGTCGCGACATCACGAACCGAGGTTGAGATACAGAACTCCCCGACTGGTCAACCTGTTCTTGAGCTGATGCTCTGGGGTTGGGAGGATGGCTCGCTACAGAAGAAGGACTGGTTCCGCTGGCACTACGGAGACTCGGACGCGGTGATCGTTACGTTGGCGATTGAGGTTTTCGCCCAACGTTCAAAACGCCCTTCGCGGCGCATTTTCGAGGTCAAGAATCTCCCTTCCGGCGGGGTCTCAATCTTGGATAAAAATAGCAACAAACCAGGTCCATTAGGCCCCAAGGCCTCTTGACGCTGATGGATCGCTCAGCGGCACCGACTTCGAGGGCAGCCTGGCCCTCGGCTATCGCTTCGGGTTCTGATCACGATACCGCCCCGGAAGGCTTCGCTTCCGGGGCGGCCGATCACGACGGGCTCTGGGCGGCTCGGATCCGAGCCCAACCCAGAGCAGTCAATCCTCAACCACCAATTTCGAGCCGACTCTCCTCGTCGGCGGTGACGGTGACCTGATGGTCTTGGCCGCCGACACGCACGGTGTAGGTCCCCGGTAGGAGCTCGAGGGCTGGGCCGCCGACGACTCCGCTGGCGACCACGGTGGTGCCGTCGAGGACCTCGAAGGGCTGCTCGAGGGAGCTCTGCACTGCCTGGCGCAGGGCCTCGCCGTCCTTGGCTTCGAGGTAGCTACCGCCGCCGCGGCGGGCCCAGGCGGCGAACTGCTCTTTGGTGGTCAGCTCGTCGATGGCGAAGCCGACGATGTTGATGCGCACGTCGATACCGGACTGGCGCAGGGCGGTGATCGCCGCTTCGGGGTCGCCGTCGCAGGTTTCCTCGCCGTCGGTCACCAGCACCACCACCTTCGGGCCGCTCGCCGTCGCCAGGTCCGCCGAGACCTTGGCCAGGGAGTCGGCGATCGGTGTTTTGGCGAGGTTCTTGGCCTCGATGCTCGCGATGCGGGCGCGCGCCGCCGCCTTGTCGAGGGGCGCCAGGGGGATCTCGAGATCGGTGCGGCAGGCGTCCGCCTGGCGGTGCCCGAAGACGCGCAGGGCGAAGGGAGTGCCGGCCGGAAGCACATCGTCGACCAGGTCGGTGAGGGCGCTGCGGGCGAGCTCGATGCGGCGCGTGCCGTCGAGCTTCTGCAGCATGCTGCCGGAGGCATCGAGGATGAGCTCGACGGCGCCGGGGGCGTCGCCGCCGGTCTCGCTACCGCTGGCGGCAGCACCGGCGGCGACCACCCGCAGGCTGCCCGGGATCTTCCCCGGCGTGACCTCGATCGGGGTTGCGGCGAGGGTCAGGTAGCGCTGGCCGGTGGCGTAGCGCACCTCGTAGTCGCCGGGCTCTTTGGGCGCCTCGAGACGCAGGGGGTTGCCGCGGCGGGTGTAGGCGTAGGGACCGTAGTCGCGCACCGGTGTGCCGGCGGGCACGATGGTGATGAAGTCGCGTGGATTGTCCGGCCCGCTCCACTCGACCTCGAAGACGCTGCCGCCTTCGACCGTCGGCGGAGCCGAGACGGTGGCGTTGGTGGCAGTGACCGTCAGCGCGCTCGAGCCGACGACGCGATAGGTCTGGCCGAGGTGGTAGCGGACTTCATAGTCCCCGGGCTCGTCCGGCGCATTGAGGGTCTGAGGGCTTCCTTCCTTGACATAGACGTAGCGCCCGTATTGCCGTTCTGGGGCGCCGGCCGGATCGATGGAGATGAAGTCGCGGCTGCCCTCGGGGCCGGTCCAGGCGATTTCGACCGGGCTGCCGGCGAGGGCCGTGGCCGCGGCCTCGACGGTGGCGGTGACTTCGCCGACCTCGAGCGGCGAGCTGCCGATGACGCGGTAGCCGCTGGCGCCGAGGTGGTAGCGGACTTCATAGTCCCCGGGCTCGTCCGGCGCGTTGAGGGTCTGAGGGCTTCCTTCCTTGACATAGACGTAGCGCCCATATTGCCGTTCTGGGGCTCCAGCCGGGTCGATGGAGATGAAGTCGCGCGGATTGTTCGGCCCTGACCAGCGAACCTCGACCGGGCTGCCGGCGGCGGCCTGTTGGATCGCTTCCAGGGTCGCCGAGACATCGGTCACCTCGAGCGGCCGCGACGCCAGGATCGAGTAGTCGTCGTGGCGGTGGTAGCGCACCTCGTAGCTCCCCGGCTCGGCCGGCACCGGCAGGACGCCGGAGCTGTCCTCGCGGGTGTAGATGTAGCGGCCGTACTGGCGCTCCGGGGCGCCGGCGGGATCGATCGAGATGAAATCGCGCGGGTTGCTCGGCCCGCTCCAGCGCACCGATAGCTGGCTGCCGGCCGCCGCCTGGCCGGCGGCCTCGAGGTTGATCTGCTGAGCTCCCAAGGGAAGACCGAACACGAGAAGGCCGAGAACGGCCGAGAGCAAGACAAAGCGATAGCCGAGGTTCTGAGACATGGGTTCTCCGAGGCGGGTCGAGATAAGAGCGACAATCGGATTCACTGCAGGAAACGCAATTCTAGGGTTGTGGCGGAAATCTCGCCGCAGTTGATACAACCGCAGAGCAAATCTCGCGTGCTGGACCAGTTCTACCACCGGTCGGCTCCGGGAGCCGCCGTCGGCGCCCTTGCCGACGGCCTACCGGCGCCGGCCTCACCGAGGCTCGATCTCGAAAGGAGACGGCATGAAACGTCCGTGGCTCGGCTCGATCTTGGCAGTCGCTCTGCTGGCTCTGACCCTGTCCGTTGGGGCACAGCCCGAATTCTGGAAGGCGACGCCCGACAGCGAGGGCGTCTGCGATTTCCTCGAGGACGTCTACGTGTTCAGCGATCGCAAGGGAGAGTCCTTCATCTGTGCCGACTGGATCACCGAGAGCGGTCCAGAAGTGACCTGCTGCATCCCGGAGTCCGCCTTGGCGGGCGGTGATCGGGAGGCTTGCGAGACCATCATTTCGACCCCTTCGACGGACGACCGCCCAGGCCTCTAGAGATCGGCTGAAGACGCGAGGAGCTCATCACCATGCCAAGGAAGCAAATCGTCCTCTTGTTCGCCTTCACCTTGATCGTCTGTCTGGCGCCCGCCGCTGCCGAAGGGCAGGTCGGGGAATGCAGTGACGCCTACTGTGCCAGCGTGTCGCCGCTCGACTTCTGCTACTGCCCGCACTGTCCCTGGGTGGTGCTAGAGTGCTATCTCCGCCCGACATGCGCCATCGAAGCGAGCTGGCAGACCCTGCCCGACGGCAAGGCCAAACCTGGCCTGGAGGCGGCCGATTCGGCCGACCAGGAGCGGGCTGGCTCCGCCGCGGCCGACGAGGGCCGAACGGAGGCGTCTTCGGACGCTCGCTGAACGCCAGGGGACAATGACCACACGAGGCGAGATCACCGAGCTGCTGGTGGGTTGGAGCGAGGGTGATCACGCCTCCCGAGAAGCCCTGATGGCGCGCATCTATGGCGAGCTTCAGCGGCTGGCGGCGAGCTTTCTCAACCGGGAGCGTGGCCGCGTCACCCTCGACACGGTAGGCCTCGTCACCGAGGCCTACCTGCGTTTGGTCGATCAGCGGCGGGTCGATTGGCGCAACCGGGCCCACTTCTTCGCCATCGCCGGGCGCATCATGCGGCGCATCGTGGTCGATCGTGCGCGGCGTCAGCGGGCGTTGCGCCATGGCCACGGTCGCGAGCACTTGGCGCTACCCGATGCCGGACCTCTGGCGGTGTCCAGCGACCCCGAGCTGGTGGCCCTGGACGAGGCGCTGGAAGCCCTCGAACGGCGCGATCCGGAGCAGGCGCGGGTGGTCGAGCTGAGGTTCTTCGGCGGTCTGGCGAGGCGCGAGATCGCGACTGTCTTGGGGCTCTCTTCGGCCACCGTGGCGCGGCGCTGGCGCACCGCCCGAGTCTGGTTGTTGCACTACCTGAGCGCAGGCCGAGGACTCGAGGATGTGGACGGCGGAGCGCGATGAGCTCCGACCGGTTGCGGCGCCTGAACGATCTCTTCCTGCGCGCCCTCGATCGGCCGGTCGAGGAGCGCAGCGCGTTTCTCGAGGGCGAAGCCGGCGAGGACGCCGAGCTGCGCCAGGCGGTGGCCCACATGCTGGCGCTCGATTCCGAATCCCGTACGCTGCTCGATCGACCGCTGGTGGAGGAGGGCTGGAAGGCGCGGTCCATCGCTGGCGAGCTGCCGCCCCTCGCCGCCGGCCAGCGGCTCGGCCCCTATCGCCTGATTCGCCAGCTCGGCGAAGGTGGCATGGGCCTGGTCTTTCTGGCCGAGCGGGACGATCAGGGTTTCGAGCGGCGGGTCGCCCTCAAGGTGCTGCGGTCCGGCCTGCAGGGGGACGAGATGGCCCGTCGCCTGCGCCGCGAGCGCCAGATCCTGGCCGATCTCGAACATCCCCACATCGCCCGTTTGCTCGACGGCGGAGCCACTGCCGACGGCCTCCCCTACCTGGTGATGGAGCGGGTGGACGGCCTGCCCATCGACCGCTTCTGTGACCACCACCGCCTCGATCTGCGGCAGCGGGTCGATCTCCTTTTGGAGGTCGCCCGGGCAGTTCACTTCGCTCATCAGAACCTTGTGGTGCATCGCGATCTCAAGCCCGCCAACATCCTGGTGCAGGCGGATGGGACGCCCAAGCTGCTCGACTTCGGCATCGCCAAGCTGCTGGCCCCTTCGCCGGCGCCGGACACGGCGACGCTGCTGCGAATCCTGACCCCGGACTACGCCAGCCCGGAGCAGATTCGCGGTGGTCGCATCACCGTCGCCTCGGACGTCTACTCGCTGGGAGTCGTCCTCTACCACTTGCTTACCGGTGTTCTGCCCTTCGACTTCGGCGAGCGCAGCTTCGAGGTCATCGACCGCACCCTGCGCGAACGACTACCGGAGCCGCCGAGCCAGCGATTCTCGGGGGGATCGGCGGCGTCGCTGGCGGCGCGGTGCGCGGCCCGGCGGGGTGATCCTGCAGCCCTGCGTCGGCAACTCCAGGGGGATCTCGAGGCGATCGTGTTGCGAGCCCTGCGCAGCGAGCCGGCGCAGCGCTATGGCTCCATCGAGCGGCTGGTCGAAGACCTCGAGCGCTGGCGCCTCGGCTTTCCGGTGCAGGCCCGCCGCGGTAGCCGTCTCTATCGGGTGGGCAAATTCCTGCGCCGCCATCGCCTGGCCTCGGCGGCGGTGAGCGGTGCGCTGGTCACCCTGGTGGTGTTCTCGCTGGTGGTCGCGGTGATGGCGATGCGCTTGGCCCGCGAGCGGGATCGCGGGGTCGAGATCCAGCACTTCTTGGAGGAGGTCTTCGCCCTCGCCGACCCGGGCGTCGGCGGCGGCGAGAGCTGGACCGTTCGTGAGGCCCTCGATCGTGGCGCGCTGCGCCTCGAAGGGCGCCTCCAGGAGCAGCCCGAAACCCGCGCCGAGCTGCTCCAGGTGATCGGCAAGATCTACAACAATCTCGGTCAGTCACAGCAGGCTGGCGAAGTGCTGGAGCGGGCTCTGACGCTGCGTCGTGAGCTCTACGGCGAGGGCAGCGCTGAGGTGGCGGCGACGCGCTCGGCGTGGAGCCAGGCGCTGCTCGGTCTCGGCCGTTTCGACGAAGCGGAAGCCGAGGCGAGACGGGCGGTGGAGCTGCTGCAGGCCGCCTCCGGAGAGCGCGATCCGGGCTTGGCGGAGGCTCTCAACGGATTGGTTTCGGTGCTCTGCCATCGCAGTCGTTTCGCCGAGGCGGCGGAGCCGTCGGAGCGGGCCCTCGCCCTGGCGCGGGGCGCTTCGCCCTTGGTCGAGCTGCAGGCGGTGAACAACCGCGCCGTGGTGATGCGTGGCCTGGGCGACTACGAGCGCGCCGCGACCTTCTATCGCGAGGGTCTCGCCGCCAGCCGGCGGTTGTTCGGCGAGCGTCATCCCCTGGTGCTGCGACTGCTGGGAAACCTCGCCACCGTAGAGCGCCGACAAGGGCACTATGGCGCGGCCGTCGATCACTACCGCCAAGGGCTGGAAGTCTCGCAGCAGCTCTTCGGGGCCGACCATCGATCACAGGCCAATCTGCGCTCCGGCCTGGCGGTGGCGCTCGGAGCCTTGCAGGACGAGGGCGCCGAGGAGGCCTATGAAGCGGCGTTGGCCTCGCTCGAGACGCACTATCCAGCGGCCTTTGGTCAGACCTTGCGGATCCATGCCTATTTCGCCACCTTCCTCCTCGACCGTGGGCGGGCGGCGGAAGCCGAGGCCCTGCTGGCGCCGCGTCTGGTCGCCTGGTCACGGGAGCGTCCTTCGGACGATGTCTTCGTCGCCCTGGTCGAGAACACCCTCGGGGCGTGCGCTGCCGATCGCGGCCGCTGGAGCGAGGCGGAAGCCCTGCTGCTGCGCAGCTTCGAGATCATCCGGGCGAAGGACAGCGGCAAGCGCGAGCACGCCCGCCTGGCGCGGCAGCGCTTGGTCTCCCTTTATCAGGCGCTCGATCGGCCCGAGCTGGTCGAGCGCTACCGCCAGGCCTCTCTGGAGAGCGAGACCGGTCCGGCGGCGGCTACGGGGGAGGGGTAGGCCAGGGGAGCGGTGGGCTGGCTTCGCCCTTTGGGATGGCGAGGCGCTCCGTCTTTGGGCCGCGCACGACCTCGATCTGGAGGGCCGGAAAGGAGCGCGACACCTCGAGAACCAGGCTCGTGCTGTTCGCGGGGCCCTGGCCGTGGAAGACCGCGCGGTCACCGAAGGTACCGGCTTCCGCGGTCGCCTTCGGCAGCTCGATCTCGACGCCGGTGCGCTGACCGTCGATGCGGAACCGCAAGCGCCGCCGCAGAGTTTCCCGGAGCCGTCGCTCGCTGACCTGGCGCTGCTCCGGGTCGAGGGCGGCCACCTCCCGCCTTGCCGCCTCGCCGCCGTGGCCGAGGGCGCGACCGGTCGCCAGGCTGTCGAGATCGAGCACCAGCTCGAGCCGGAGCTCGCCTGGCGGGGTCAACTCGAGGCGGCCTTCGAGGGGGGCGCTCTGGTGAGCCGCGCTGGGCCCGGCCATCGCCAGCAGAACCAGCGCCGCGAGCGCCCTTCCGGTGCGGCGGACCGCGGTCCGCCGCGGGTCGATCTTCACTCGGCGTCGGCTCGCCGATAGGTCAAGCGGACGTGGTGGAACCAGTTCTCTCCGGCGTCGTTCGAGGTCGCCAGGTCGACCTTGAAGGAGTCCGGCGTCACCTCGTAGTAGGTGGTGCGGCTGTAGGTCGGCCTCTCGGTGCCGATCGCCGATTCGGTGGCCAGGTCGTCGAGGACGATCTTGTCCTCCTCGTCGCGGCTGCCGACCTGCAGGTTGAGGTGACCGCTCTGGTTGTCGATCACGCTCAGCGAGTAGCGTTCGCGGAAGCGGTCCCAGCTCAGGGAGCGGACACCGGAGTAGGCGCGGCCGTCGAGCTGCAGGACGATCGCCTCTTCCAGCAGGCCGCCGTCGAGGCGCGACCGGATGGCCGAGGTGGTCTCGGCTTTCTGCCAGTCGGCTCCCGGGTAGGGCCTGGTCTCGACCTCGACCTGCCAGTCGCCGGTGAGGTCGGCGAGGGCCAGCATTTCCTCCGGACGGGGCAGGTTGAAGGCGCCGTTGGGAATTTCCGGGTTGGCGACCGCCGTGGCGACCTCGAGCAGACGGTGGCGAATGAAGAACTCCGCCTCCACCAGGTGCGCAATCTGGACGCCGCCCACCGGTCGGAAGTCGGAGAAGTAGGCCCGTCCCCGGTGTGGACGACCGAAGTCGACCATCGGCAGCAGGGCACCGGCTTCGAGGAAGGTGGCGGCATCGAGGAACCAGGTCTCCTCACCGCCGTAGGCCATTTCGAGATCGAAACGCCAGGTGTCTTGACCGTCGAGATCCTCGCGCTGCAGGTCTTTGATGCGGTGACCCTTGGCCTGGTAGCCGATCAGCGGGGTGTCGAAGTCGGCGATGGCGCGCACGGCGGCGAGGTCCGGCGGCGTCGAGGCGATCGGCCAGTCGACGCCGCTCAGGGGGTTGTGGTTCCAGGCCCCTTGCCCGTCGAAGGCATCGATTACCGGCGCCTCCATCATGCTGTATTCGAAGCGCAGCGAGCTCGGTCGCTGGCGCCAAAGCTTGAAGGAATTGGGCTCGCTGAAGGCGGTGTAGGTGCCCTCGAGGAGCAGCCCCTCGAGGCCTGCCAGAGCGGCCTCGCCACCCTTGGCTGCGATGTGCTTGGCGATGATCTCGTCGGCGGTCATCGCCGCCGGCTGGGCGACCGCCGGCAGCGCCACCAGCGCGGCGAGCAGCGCCGAGAGGGCGAGCCTAACCACCGGCCACCTCCAGGCAGACGATCTCCTGCTGGTCGCGCAGGTAGAGGCGGCCATCGGCGAGGGCCGGGGCGCTCCAGGTCTTGCTCTTGAAAGCCTGCCAGCGGCCGGCTTCGCTGTAGGACTCGGGAGTCGCCTCGGCGAGGGCGAGCTGACCGCGGTCGCCGAGGATGAAGAGCAGGCCGTCGGCGGCGATCAGGGTGCCCTTGCCGAAGCCGCGGCGGGCCCACTTTTGCTCGCCGGTGGCGGCGTCGATGCACTTCAGGGTGCCGTTGTCGAAGCCGTAGATGAAGCCGTCGTGGTGTACCGACGAGCTGAAGTGGTTCTTCATGACGCGATTGCGCCACACTTCCTGAACCGAGGTCTGGCCCTCTTCAGTGCTGATCTCGAGCAGGACGGCGCCGACGTCGGCGGAAGCCGACACCATCACCCGATTGGGGGGCACGAAGACCGGCATGGCGATCGCTCCGGGCGGCCATTCGTGGGTCCAGAGCACCTCGCCCTCTGGGGAGATGCTGGAGATCTCGCGCGCCGTCGAGTGGACGAAGATGAGCTGGCGCACGCCGTCGACGGTCACCGCGATGGGCGACGAGTAGCCGCCGCCGCGGCTCTCGCGGTTGGCCCAGCGCAGCTCGCCGGAGGTCTTTTCGAGGGCCACCACGGCGCGTTGCTCGCTGCCGCCGATCTCGAGGATGAGGAGGTCGCCTTCGATGATCGGTGAGGGACAGAAGCCACGCTGCGGAACTCGCGCTCCGAAGGTCTCGGTGACGTCGATCTGCCACTTCACGGTGCCGTCGGCGATCGCCAGAGCGCTCAGCTTGCCGGTCGAGGACAAAGCGAAGAGGCGGTCGCCATCGACCACCGGCGTCGACCTCGGGCCATTGCCGAAGGCTTCCTCGAACATCGGCCCGATGACGGTGCGCCAGACCTCGTCGCCGGAGGCCGGGTCGAGGCGCAGGGCGTACTCGTTCTCGGCGTCGCCGGCGAGCACGTAGACCGCCTTGTCGTGGGTGGTGACGGTGGCGAAGCCATCGCCGATGGACTTGCGCCACAGCACCTTGGGTCCGTCTTCGGGCCAGGCCTTGAGGAGTCCCTTCTCGTTCGATACGCCGCTGCGGTCGGCACCCCGGAACTGGCTCCAGCCGGCACCCTCGCTGGTGCCTGCCAGCACCAGCACGGTGGCCGCCAGGCCCCAGACCAGGAGCATTTGTCGTTTCACCATCTCGTTCCTCCTCGATCGGACATATTCACCGCATCATACGTCTTGTCGAGCGGCGGGTTGCCCGCCCCTCGACTGCTATGCTTGTTGGCCGTGTCTCAACCGAGCCCAGCCCGTCTGTTCGTTCCCGGAGTGCTGACCTCGGCCAACATCGTCTTCGGGTTCCTGGCGATGATGGCCGCCAGCGATGGTCGCTTCGACCTCGCCGTCTACCTGTTGCTGGGAGCGATCATTCTCGACATCCTGGATGGCCGGGTGGCCCGCATTCTCAAGGCCACCAGCAAGTTCGGCCAGGAGCTCGACAGCTTCAGCGATGCCCTCAGCTTCGGTGCCGCACCGGCCTTCCTGGTGCAGCGCAGCCTGTTCCCGGAGCTCGGCTCGTTGGGGGTGGCGGTGAGCGTCAGCTACCTGTTGGCGGCGGTGTTGCGGTTGGCCCGCTTCAACCTGACGTCGGACATCCACCGCAAGGCTCGACGGACGCTCGGCGTGCCGACCCCGATCGGCGCCGGATATCTGATGGCCCTGGTGTTGATGCGCGATTCGGTGCCGATGGTGATCTCGGCGTCGATCGTGGCGTTGATCGCGGTGCTGATGGTGTCGCGCTTGCCCTTGCCCGAGGTCGCTATGGGGCGGGCCGTCGCTTTCACCCTGTTCGTCGGTCTCGGCACCTACATTGCGATGGTCTTGCACCCGAACTGGTACACGGTGGGGGTTTGGAACCTGTGGAACGTGGTGATCTTGGTCACCGCGAGGCTGACCGCCGAGCGCACCCCTTCGGCGGTCGTGTAGGGACCTCCCCGTGGCCGTCCGCGGCGGGGAACGCTGGTAAGATCATTCAACGGTTGAATCTTGCTGAATATGCTTTGTCGGCTATGATAAAGCGCTGAGCGCTCGGGCCCGGCCGGACCGGCCGCAGTCCCGGTGCCCCCGGATCACACCAACTCTGGAGGACTGTTCGATGACGAATTCCCGCATCACCCTGTGGCTGGCGATGGCCCTTTTGCTGATCTCCGGCGCGGCCGTGGCAGATCATCACGAGGAGGCCGGTGGTGGCAATGACATGGCGCAGGCGATGGCGTCCGCGATGGCCCTAGCTCAGCCCGGCGATTGCCACAAGCCCCTCGGCGCGCAGGTCGGCCAGTTCAACGTCAAGATGAAGATCTACCCGGGCCCCGGCGCTCCGGCGATCGAAGCCGACGGCACCTCCGAGGGTGCCTGGATTCTGGGCGGTCGTTTCGTCGAGACCAACTACTCGGCCACCATCATGGGCCAGCCCTTCGAGGGTCAGGGGGTCGAGGGTTTCGACAACCAGACCAAGGAGTACACCGGTACCTGGCGCGACACCATGGGCACCTACACGCTGGTCTTCAAGGGCAATTGCGACGGTGAGAACAAGGGTCGCACCATGCTCACCAACATGAAGGACCCGATGGGCAACGACCTGCAGAACCGTGGTGTCACCACCGCGACGGATACGGGCTACACCTACGAGTCCTACATCATCACGCCGGACGGCGGCGAGTTCAAGAATCTCGAGCTGGTCGCGACCCGCAAGTAGGCTGGCTCTCGCGAGCCCTCGAGGGGCTGAAACCGGTTCCTCGAAAAACTAAGGACCCCGGCGCTCGCCGGGGTCCTTTTGGTTTCTCTTGCGAGGCGACGGTCAGTCGCCTGCGCTAGTTGTTTTCGGGGCCACCGGGTTGCCCGATATCCCCTTGCTTGCGCAGAACCTCCCACAGCTCAGCGGCTTCGTTGGCTCGCTCGGAGGTCTCGTTCATGGCCTCGGCGTCGGCCTGCTTCTCACGCGCCTGGTCGCGGGCGGTCTGCGCTTCGGGGTGCGCGACCCCGACGGCCTGTCCAACTTCCTTGGCGGTCGCTTGGGCCTCGGTGGCGTCGTTCTCGAGCTCAGCCGCGACCTTCCCAACGTTGGCTGCCGCCTCGGATGCCGGACTGGGAGTGCTGCCATCCCGCGGTGCCTGTGCCGCCCGGGCTTGTGAGAAGACGGCTCCGACAATGGCTGCGAAGTCGACGTCGAGAGCCTCACGGTCCGAGCTTGCTTCTTGCGCTTCCCGCTCGCTCGCCTCTCGCTCGAGGTGTTCGCGGTACTCGCGCTCGGCCGCCTCGCGGTTGCCGCCTTCGCCGTGAATCATTCCGGCGGTCGCCGGGACTGCGAGTAGCAGCACCATGGCGCAAATCGTGATTGTGTTTCGGAGCATCGGCACCTCCTTTTCGTGAAAGGTTTTGCACAAACAACGCTCGTCGATAGGTTAGGCAAGACGTGTGCCACGGCGAGAAACCGGCAGCATTCACGGCGGTTGAAGAGAGAATACGAGGCGTCGCCTCCTCGCCGTTCAGGGGGATTCCTGCCTTTTTGGCCTGATTTTGGGAAGGCTGGATTCCTGGCAGCCTTGGGTTGCCCCGCCCTGACAGCCCGTGGTGCTTCTCAGGCGCCCTGAGACTCCAACACCGCCCGCACCAAGAGCGGCCAGCCGATGGTGGCGTCGCAGTGCACTTCGGAGAACTGGCCGCCCTCCTCCGGGCTGAGGAACTTGCCCCAGGAGACCCCTTCCGAGTAGGTACAGCCGCTGAGGCCGCCCCAGTGCACCGGCTCGGGGCAGATGCGTACCGCGTAACGGTAGCGCGGAAGCGGCATCTCGGAACCCAGTCGCAGGTTGAGAATGTCGAGGAACGGCGCGATCTGCTGGGCCCAGTTGCGGGGCACGCCGCCGCCGATGGTGAAGATGCCGAGTCGCTTGGCCTGCGAAATGCGGCGGGTGAAGTCGAGCAGGTCGAGGAAGGGATTGAAGGCCGGCGGCGCCTGCGAGAAGAAGGCGTCGAGGTCTTGCTCGGCTCCGGGTCGGTAGGAGCTCCGCAGGGCGTGGGTGGCGACATCGAGGCCGAGCTCCGAATCGGTGAAGGCCGGCACGTAGACCGGGACGCCGGCGCGGTAGGCGTTGCCCAACACGCTCGGCAGCAGGTCGTGATCCGCCAGACGTCGGCCCATGGCTCGGTGGAGGGCGTGGGACGACAGGGATTCGGCGGGGTCCCAGTCCGCCAGCACGTCGGCGATCAAGCGCTCCGCCTGGCTGAGATTGGCCTCCATCTCGAGGGTGTCGTAGACCCGGTTGTAACCCCATTCGTAAAGCTGCTCGTCGCTGTGCGTCGGGTCGTGCTTGTAGTGCACACCGCCGATCGCTTCGGAAAGGCCGTGGGCCATCAGGGCGCCGGTGGAGACGATCAGATCGGCCATGCCGTGATCGATCATGGTGCACAGCACGCGGCCCATCTTGGCGATGGTCATGGCGCCCGAGAGGGTGACCACGATGGTGCAGTCGGGGTCCTCCACCATCGCCCGCAGCACGCCGAAGGCCTCCCCCAGACGGCGCCCGGCGAAGGCGGTCTTCGACATGCCCTCGAGCAGGTCCGAGAAACTCTCGATGCGCTCGACGTCGAGGGCCTCGAGGGGCTCGAGGCCGTCCTCCCGTCCATCGTGGAGCTTGCGGCTCATGGCGTGATCTCCCGGTCGGTCGAGGGCTCTCTTGGTCTGGTCAGCCGTCTTGACAGAGATCGAAGGACGACAGGAACTTCCTCAAGGCTGCCGGGTCCGCCGGCGTGCCGCTCCAGTCGGCGTTCGCCGAAGGCGTCTCCGGTTGGGGATCCGGAACGAACCACAGGCCGACCCGCAGGAGGCCGTCGGGGCAGTCGATCAGCATCATGGTGGCCAGGCCCGGGGTCGCCTCGGTCATCTCTTCTTCGGGGAAGCCGAACTCCTTCTGGGTGATCTTGAGGGGGCCTCGGCGGGCGTAGTAGAGCACTTCCGCCGGGGCGATCTCGAGGCTGCCGCGGGCGAGCTCCTCGCGCACCTCGAACTCGACCTCCTCTTGCTCGATGCCCTGGCCACCCTCGCGGTAGGCCTCCTCGAGCTTGTCCTTGCGGCCGAACCAGTTGCGCATGCTGACGAAGAAGAAGGCCGATCGTACCCGCGCCGGCGGCGGCTGATCGGGGGTGGCGTCGGCGAGCAGCGCCATCTGGATGACGCCCGGTACCCGCATGCCGCCAAGGGGCCGATAGCCGGCCGGCAGCTCGCCGTGGGGCAGCACCGCGGCGAAGGAGGCGCGTCGCGAAACCGGCTCCTTCATACCGTCGCGAAAAGACTGGTTGGCGCGGTAGCTGGAGACCGTGAAGGCGACGATGGTGAGCATCACCAGCGTAAAGATCGATGCACAGCCGCAGCCGACCCAGGACGCCGGTGAGATTTTGCGTGGAGTGGCCAAGGTCGCGCCCTACATCTGCTCCGGCAGCGGAATGCCGAGCAGATCGCAAACGGTTTCGAGACCGCGCTGGAAGATCAGCGCCGCCGCCAGGCGGGTCTGGCGAGCGATCGGATCTTCCTCCCGCAAGATCGGTGAGCGGTGGTAGAAGGCACTGAACTTCTGCGCCAGGTCGAGGGCGTGGCGGGCGAGCAGGGAGAGCTCGAGATTGCCGCCGACTCGCTCCACCTGCTCCTCGATCCGCAGCGTGTCGAAGGCCAGGTCCCAGAGGTCGTCGCTCCACAGCTCCGCAGGTCCTTGGCGCACTTCGGCGGCGCTGACCTCGGCGGCCAGCTCTTCGGCGGCGAGACGGCGCTGGATGTTCTTGACCCGTACCGCCGAGTACTGCAAGTAAGGCCCGGTCTCGCCCTCGAAGCTGAGGGCTTCGTCGAGGTCGAAGGCGATCACCCGGGTGGTGGTGGCCTTGACCATCAGGAAGCGCAGCGCCGCGGTGGCGATCTGGTGCGCCAGGTCGTCGAGCTGATCGTCGCTCCATTCCGGGTTGCGCTTGGCGATCTCGTCGCGACCCTTGGCGATCAACTGATCGAGCAGGTCGTCGGCCTTGACGCCGATGCCCTTGCGGCCGGACATCTCGAGGGCCTTGTCGGAGCCCTCGGCGAGGTAGCCGAGCTGCTGAGCGGTGGCCGAGGACAGCGCCACCATCTCGTAGGCGAAGTGGATCGAGCGCTGCGCCTGCTCCTGATGGCCGAGGGCCTCGAGTCCGGCCTTGACGATGCGCTGCAGGTAGCTCTGGCGATTGTCGATGACGTTGATGACGCGGTCGGCGCCACCGAATCGGCCGTCGGCGTCGGCGCCGTCGGGAACCGTTTCCCAGACCCCTTCCTGCTGCCAGAGGCGGTAGCGGAAATCGCGTCCCAACAGGCCGAACTTCCAGAGCTGATAGGCGATGTCCTTGCCGACGTAGGTCACCGTGCCGTCGGAGCGCACGATCACCTTGTCGGGGTCTTCGAGACCGGCGAACTCTTCCGATTGGGACAGCGGCATCACCCAGCAACCGGAATTCTTGCCTGCTTCCTCGAGCAAGATGGTGCCGCGCTCCTTGAGGCGCTCGAAGGCGAGGGCGAAGAAGTCCCGCGCCAGCACCTCGCTCTCCATCGTCAGCAGATCGTAGTCGACGCCGATGCGCCCCATCGTCTTGAGGTGACGATGGACGATGCGCCGCGACACCAGGCGACCCATGTCGGCGCGCTCGCCGCTTCCCTCTTCGAGGGCATGGAGCGTTTGGCGGCGTAGCTCGCGCCGAGCGGGGTCTTCGTCGTACCAGCGGCCGACGTTGCTGTAGAGGTCCCAACAGTGGAAGTCGAAGGGCTCCGGCAGGGCTTCGACCTCTGCCAGGGTGCGCCCCTCGAGATCGAGAAAGCCGACCACCACGTCGGCGAGCTGCACGCCCGTGTCGTCGATGTAGTTCTGCACTTCGACCCGATGGCCGAGGGCGCGCAGGGTGCGCACCAGCGAGTCTCCCAGGACGGCGTTGCGCAGATGGCCTATGTGGGCGGCTTTGTTGGGGTTAATATTGGTGTGCTCAACCACGACCTTTTCCCGGTCTGGGCCGTCGTCGGCGGGAGCGAGAACCGGGTTCTCGAGCAGGCGCGCGGCCATCTCTCGACGGTCGAGAAAGAGATTGAGGTAGCCCGCTCCGGCGATTTCGACCCGCTCGACGATCTCCGGCGGCTGGAATGCCTCGAGGATTTCCTGGGCCGTCTTGCGCGGTGCCTGCTTCAGCGTCCGGGCGAGCTGTAGCGGGGCGGGGAAGGCGAGGTCACCCAGCTCCCGGCGGGGGGCGAGCTCGGCGACCACCGGGTGGTCGACGTCGTAGAGCTCGCGAATGACGTCGTGGAGCTGTCGAGAGAGTTGTTTCTTGAGGGCCGTCAGCATGGCGCGGTGGAGTCTATGACGAGCCGCCGGCCGTGGCAAAGGCACCTTGCGGACGGGGTCCGGCCGGTACGACTCCAGGGGGCGAAAGGGATCTTTTTGGGAGCTCCGACGGTCGTGCGACCCGGGCGCGGCGGGATTACGGACGGAGGATCGCCAACCTTGTTATAATTCAAGGCTTTGGAGGGAGCTGAGCAGCGATGTCAGAGAAAATTGCGCAAAATAGGGTATTGCTGAATCTTGAAAATACTCAGCTGGAGATCCTGGAAGGCGATCTGACCGAGGTCGAGGTCGACGCGATCGTCAATGCCGCCAACGAAGATCTCCAGCTCGGCTCGGGTGTCGCCGGGGCGATTCGCGAGAAGGGCGGCCCGTCGATTCAACAGGAGTGCAACCGCATCGGCCACACGCCGGTGGGTACCGCCGTGATGACCGGCGCCGGCAACCTGAGCGCCAAGCAGGTGATCCATGCGGTGGGTCCACGGATGGGTGAAGGAGACGAGGATCGCAAGCTGGCCTCGGCGGTTCGTGC
Organism: Acidobacteriota bacterium; assembly: GCA_039028635.1. Lineage (NCBI taxonomy): Bacteria > Pseudomonadati > Acidobacteriota > Acidobacteriota bacterium. Next base: position 564 of record JBCCHV010000082.1, on the reverse strand, counting down.
GGCCCTCGCCTTGGCCGATCGCAACGGTCTCAAGACCATCGCGCTGCCGGCCATTTCCACCGGCGTCTTCGGTTTTCCGGTGAATCGCGCGGCGCGCATTCTGCTCACCGAGGTCCATCGCTACCTCCAGGGCGGTACCAAGCTCGACAAGGTCGTGCTGGTGCTGTTCGACGACGAGACCTTCCAGATCTTCCGTCGCGAGCTGCGGCGCGGCTTCCGCTAGCAGGCTGCTGAAAAAGCCGCGGAGCGGCTTATTCAGAGCCTGCTGTTTTTTTCAGGGGGGCTAAAGGCGCCCCCCTCGGCCGCACGCACATGTCGTGCGGCCTCACCCCCGACCTCGGCGGCTCTTGCCGCCGCCTCGCCCGTTGGGCTCGGAGTCCCTTTTGGACCGAAACTCCGCGATCCTCGACTTTTCCTGCTGTTTTCCAGGGGGGCTAGAGGTGGAGTTGCCCCGATTTTGTGGACAGAAACCGTGCCTATGAGAATAGGCCTGGAGGAGTTCACAAAATGGTTGAGAAGCGTCGTCGTTTCAGTGAGGAGTTCAAGCGCGAGGCGGTTCGTCTG